>JBBRXD010000379.1:0-2133 GCA_038248775.1 Lysobacterales bacterium
GCCATTGCGCGGAACTGCTCGGCACACGACAACGTGCGCACACCCGCGTTGCCGCCATGGAGTTTCACGATGCGTGAGAAGCTGGTCCACGGCACGAATTCCATGACCTGTGCAAACAAGGTCTTGCCGCCGAACATATGCACTCCCCGGGGCAGCCAAGCCCGGGAAAGTACGCGGTTTTTGGTCAGCGAAGTTCAAGTCTTCACCAAACGAAATCGGCTTATAGCCCGCGCCAACGCTTGATCTCAGGCTCGGTGTGGATCATTTAACCGGACAGTAGTGAAGATCCTTGTCGATTGAACATCCTTGCGCACGAGGCTGCGGCCACATACAAAAACGCGCCGACCAGCGGCGCATTCTTCTCGGCCCGCCGTCGAGCAGTGGCTCCGAGCCAGCGCGCTGTCAAGTGGCGCGCGGTAGCCAACCCGCCGTCAAGCGGCGGTGAGCCATGCCGCCGTGTCGAAGGCGCTGCTCATCAACGGCATGTTCGTGCCGAAGTTGGGATTGTTACCGCTCTTCGGCGCGGCCGCCTTGGGCGCCGGTTTGGCGGCGCCGCTGCTCTGGGTCATCTCTGTAGCCCGCTCCCATGACCCTGTATCTTGGGAGCGGGCTACTGAAAAGAATAGAAGCACCTGAACGGTATTCGTCGCTCCGCCCAGAAGTCGGCTGCGTCGCGGAAGACGTCGAGCAGGCTTTCCCGCGCTTCACGGTCGAAGCGCGGGTTGTCGGGCAACTGCTCGAGCACTACCACGAATCCCGGTTGCTGCCCGGCCTTGTGCACGATGTCGGTCATGCAGTCGAACAGGGCATCGAGATTCTTGCCGTAATGCGCCGGGAACATGAACGACGTCGCGATGACGTCGAGCACCTCCTGCTTGGACTGAACCGCCGAAAGGTTGGCGTACAGGAAATGTTGGCCACCCTGCTCGGCGGCCTCCATCAGGTCTTGCACCCGGTACGCGCGTATGGATTGCACGATATTGGGTCGGACGGTCTGCAACTGCATGGTCGCCTGCCTCCTTCATCAGTCAAGGAAAAGAATGGATCGAACCGACGGTCATTGCACGATGCGGCGAAAGCTCGTGTAGTGATCGGCGGTGTAAAAACAAGCATCAGGTTCGACGGGTGGTTCTCCGCCACAGACGATCCGCCGCGCACCACGGTCGCGGGACTCCGGCGTCTTCACCGTGTACTCCCGGTAGTGGCCGCGTGGTTTCGGCGGCAGCAGACGTTCGCGATTGCCGAACACAGTGCCATCCTTGCGGTAGGGAAACGGCCCGCCCGCGCGGATGAGCCGCTCAGTTTGCTGTGCTTCGGCCGGCAACTCTGCAAGCGGCACCGTGCCGACAGGCAACCCGGACTGCGGAGCCTTCGCCACCACCATGCCCGTGCTGACCAGGCAGGCGACCACCAGCGTTGCCACTCCCAGCTTGCGAAGTGCCTGCCGTGCTGCTGCGCGCGACAAGCCCGAACCGATCGAAAGCACGGGTTAACCCTGAAAAATCAAACCGCGATGTTACCGGAACCCCCCCAGAAACTCAAGTCTTTGCCCAAGAATGGGGCATCGGGATAACTATGGAGTGTGCGCTAACTTACATCGTGAATGATGGAAGTGCGACGCCAGCCTGCCCCGATGCCGGCTCTTCCCTGCTGCGTTGCCGATAATGCCCACATGGCCATCCAGACCGACGACTTCGGCGCCGCCGCCCGCCCGCCGCGGGTGATGAGCGCCGCGCCCGCTTCCCCGAACGAAGAGGCGATCGAACGCGCGCTGCGGCCCAAGGGCATGGCCGAATACGTGGGCCAGGTGAAGGCGCGCGAGCAGCTCGAAATCTTCATCGGCGCGGCCAAGCTGCGGCGCGAGGCACTCGATCACGTGCTGCTGTTCGGCCCGCCCGGCCTCGGCAAGACGACGCTCAGCCACATCATCGCCGCCGAACTCGGTGTCAATCTGCGCCAGACATCGGGGCCGGTGCTCGAAAAGCCGAAGGACCTGGCCGCGCTGCTGACCAACCTGGAAAAGAACGACGTTCTTTTCATCGACGAGATCCACCGCCTGAGCCCGGTGGTCGAAGAGATCCTCTACCCGGCGCTGGAGGACTACCAGATCGACATCATGATCGGCGAGGGCCC
>JBBRXD010000380.1:0-2130 GCA_038248775.1 Lysobacterales bacterium
GATCTTCAGTTCACTTTCGCGCTGTTCCGCGCTCGGCATCGTAGCCAGTACTTCCATGCAGTCCCCCAGATAGGTAGCAGCGCGAGATCGGCGCAGGCCCCAGCACATTAACGGGTTCGTCCGGGCCCATCAACTCGAGACCGGCGTGATTTCGGGCGCGAACCCAGGCGCCATGCGGGCCGTAGGCGATCGCTTACAGGAAAAGTCGAAAATCAACTACGGCGGTCGTGGCGTGGTCGTCACGGCTGCTTCAGGACCCGCAATCGGGATAGGGGCCGATCACGCTGATCGGGCCCCTCCCACACCACCCGGCATGCGGGTCCGCACCGGGCGGTTCGAGAAGTTGAGGTCATGAGAGTCGGGGCAGTCCCATCCTGTCGAACCAGGCGATGGTCAGCACGCTATTGAGCAGCATTCCGCTGTTGCGCCACCAGCGACGGCTGTTGGCCGCCACTTGCCTTGCAACCTTGGACGAGGCCCCCAGGGTTCGCAGCTCGCGATAGATGGTTGTGCCGCGCCGCCACTGCTTGAGTTGAATGGCGCGTAGCCGGTGGCGCAGTCCCTCATCCAGCTCGCGCCAGATGCCGGGCGTTTGCGCCAGTCCGAAGTACGCCTTCCAGCCCAGCAGGTAAGGTCGCAGCCTTTGCACCACCTGGCTCATGCTGTGTCCGCCGCTGCGGCGCGTCAGCCACCGCACCCGCTGTTTGAACGTCGCCAGCGGTTTGGCAGCCACGCCGCGTTTGACCATCCCATCCCGTCCCAGCCAGAAGCTGTAGCCCAGGAATTTCCGGCCGAACACGCTCGCCACCGCACTCTTGGTCTCGTTGACTGTCAGTTTCAGCTTGCCGTACAGGCTGCGCAACAGTTCCATCACCCGCTCGCCCGCGCGGCGACTGCGAACGTAGACGTTCGCATCGTCGGCGTAGCGCACAAAGCAATGGCCCCGCCGCTCCAGTTCCTTGTCCACCTCATCGAGCAACACGTTGGCCAGCAAGGGCGACAACGGCCCGCCTTGCGGCGTTCCTTGGTATCGCTCTTGCACCACGCCATCGCTCATGATCCCGCTGTTCAAGTACGCCCGGATCAGCCGGATTACTCCGGCGTCGCCGATGCGCTTGTTCAAACGGCCAATCAGGATGTCGTGGTTGACCCGGTCGAAGAACTTCTCCAGGTCCACGTCCACCACGACCCGCCGACCGGATTGCACGAACGCCTGCGCGGCAAGCACCGCGCCCTGCGCACGCCGCCCGGGCCGAAAGCCGTAGCTGTGCTCGCTGAAGGTGGGGTCCAGAATCGGTTGCAGCACCTGCAGCAACGCCTGCTGGATCAGTCGGTCCGTCACCGTCGGTATGCCAAGCTCGCGCTCGCCACCGTCGGGCTTGGGAATCGTCACCCGTCGTACCGGACTCGGCCGGTACGTCCCTGCCAGCAGTTGCTCGCGGATCGCAGGCCACGCGGTGATCAGATGTTCGGCGGTCTGGTCTATGTCCAGCCCATCGACACCCGCTGCACCTTTGTTGGCTCGCACCCGTTTGAACGCCCGTTGCAGGTTCTCTCTCTTGAACGCGGCGTGTAACAACGCCGCGTGGGGGTTGCCCATGTCGCTCGGTTCATGTCGCGGGCTGCAGGCTTCGTCGCTGGCAGGTTCGCACGCGGCTTCACCGCGCGCCGCTCCTGCCCGCCCCGCTTGCGCGGGCATCTGACGCAGTGCCTCTGGCATCGACATGGCGATCAACACTCCTTCTCGTTCGGTCCTTCGCCGTGCGTTTCAGCCCGTGTGGCTTGCTCCGGCTACTACGACCTTTGCTGACTTCTCGCTCCGTCCTTCAACGTCGCCCTTTCAGACGCAAGGCGAGATCTCCCCAGGTAAGAACGCACTCCTTCGCTGCACAACCGCCGGATTTACGCCGCCTGACCCTTGATCACGAGAGCTTTGCGGTTTCATGCCCGCTCGCCCTGGTCGGCACCGCCTTCTATCCGGTTCTTGTTCATCGGCTTGCAGCTTCGCTCCACGCTTCCTCTCCACGATTGGTCACCCTCTCGCAGTTGCGCTTCGCTTCGTTCGCTGTGATCAACTCACGGGAGGACTTGCACCTCCAAGAGTGCGCCCATGCTGGGCGCACAAAAAAA
>JBBRXD010000381.1:0-2120 GCA_038248775.1 Lysobacterales bacterium
AGTGACCGAACCCACGATGGCTGGTGCGAAAAAATGTGCCTCGCCAGCACATCCGGGTCAGTGGATGCACCGAAGGGAAGTCGAATGGCATAGGCATCCGCGAGATGCAGCCGCTCGTGAACGGCACCGAGACCGGACGCCGCGGGGAGCGCGACCGGCGTTGCGAAGGCAAAGTTGACAGTCATGAGGGTACTCCTGAGATCGTGTGGATGGGGTCACTTTCAACGTACTCACCGGCTCGGTTGTCCAGTGAGGTACTGGCGCGATGCTGCAAACGATCTTCCTAGCCATCGCAGTGAAAATCGGCGATCGCACGGCTTTCTGCCGCGAGCCAGTGAGTCACCGACGCAGGGAGTTCGCGTGGAAGAAACGAGCGGCCGCAGCGCGCATACGACTCCACGTTTGGCACCAGGCCGCGCCGCCCCACGGCGGCGCCCTTGACATAACCGGCAGCGAACAAGGTGCCGTCTTCGTGAAGGAACTCGAAGCGCATGTAGTTCCATGCGGTGTCGGCGCCGGCCAGTGTGAAGCGCAGTCGGTAGACCTGCCATGGACGCAGTGCCTTTCGGTAGCTGATGAAGGCACCCCCGGACATCGGCCGCCAGCCTTCGGAGATCATGGCGCGCGCGAAGCCGGTGCGCACAAAGTACTCGGTGAGCATGAGGTCGACGATGGTCAGATAGCGGCCATTGTTCATGTGCGCATTGATGTCCAGATCGCTCGGCCATACGCGCAGGCGCCGCTCGATCCAGTTACCGGGCTGGATCGGAGGGAGCCGCAAGCTGCGAAGGATTGCCCAAATAAGTCGGAAGTAGAGATTCACAATTGCTCCTTCGAGCGCCCGTGCGCTGCCCCGTCAGCGACGCGCGGGTGGACGTTGACCACTTTCATGGCTTCCTCTGGGTTGGAAATGGCGCGACAGCCGTCCAGGCGGCGTGCTCGAGCGCCGCGCGGGTCTTGGCGGGAACGTCGGCGGATACGCCTTGCACCCACCGTCCGGTGAGGGAAAAGGACGGGGCGAACACCAGGGCCATCCAAAGGTGGAAAGGAACATCTCGCAGGTGCCCTTGGGCGACCTGATCGGCGGTCCACTTCCCCAAAACGGCGAACATTTTGGCGTTGGCCCCGCCCACACCTTCGCTGGCATCGGTCACCTCTCCCTCACGCCGAAGCTTGTGGAGCAGCGTTGCGCGTTCGGGCTTCTTGACCACCCACTCGATGTACGCGCGGACCAGCCGCTTGACCCCGGCTTCCGCGCTGGGCTTGCCGCCGAGGGCGGCGAGCAGATCGGCATGGAAATCGCTCAGGATGTCGACATACAGCGCATCGGCAAGGCGAGCCTTGGTCGGAAAGTGGTGGTAGAGGCTACCGTTGCTCACGCCCGCGATCAGGCGCACCTCTTCCAGGGAAGCGTCGAAATAGCCGTGCTTCAAGAACACGCCGGCAGCGGCGGCGAGCAGTCTCTCGCGAGTTGGGAGAACATCCATAAATTGGAGTATCACTCCAGAGTGACACTCTGGTCAACTATTTTTGAAAGATTTCACGAGTGGTGCGCCAATACCGACCAAGATCGCTTGAAAACAGCACCTCCGACTGACGCATTGCGTCAACGGGACGGAAAACAAACTGCTGCTTGCCCGGGTGCCCAGCACACGCTCATCGGCCGCTTCTGGCCGATACCAAAAGTCTATTGCCGAAGCACCGACGACCGCTGCCACTTCCATGCAGCCGGTCGCCAATACCCGCGAGTCTCTATGGAGAGGGCCAGCTTCCAACATTTCAGCGCTTGCATTGAACCCACCGAAAATCCGTCATGGATAATCCCCGCCATGAGCGGCAACACCTTCGGAACCCTATTCGCAGTCACCAACTTTGGTGAATCCCACGGCCCGGCCATTGGCTGCGTGATCGACGGCTGCCCGCCGGGCATGCTGCTGTCCGAGGCCGATATCCAGGGCGACCTGGACCGGCGCCGGCCCGGCACCAGCCGCCATGTCACCCAGCGCAACGAGCCCGATGCGGTCGAAATCCTGTCGGGCGTGTACCAGGGCAGGACCACCGGCACGCCGATCTGCCTGCTGATCAAGAACACCGACCAGCGCAGCAAGGACTACGGCAAC
>JBBRXD010000382.1:0-2115 GCA_038248775.1 Lysobacterales bacterium
CGAGCGTTTCCACCGTGATATCGCCGGCAGCAAGCTGGTCGTGTTCCCGTCGCTGGGGCATGTGCCGCAGGAGGAAGATCCTGTTGCGACGGTGGCGGCGGTCTTGGCCTTCCTGAACTAAGCCCTTACCCAGATGAACCTGTGCGCCCGCCGGCGGCCACTCCCCCGGCTTATGTGCGTTTGCAAACAGATTGCAGCGCGAGGCTCAGGCTAAAATCTGTCCTGTCGACGCCACGGAGTCGGGAAACTGCAATGCGCGGATCAAGGCTGAAGGCCACTTTGTCGGTCGTGCTGGTATTGCTGCTGGCCGCGTGCAGCACGCTGCGCGACCGCGAGGACTTCGACAAGCCGCATTCCGTGGCCGTGGCGCCGGCGGTCGATACGCCTTCGACGCAATACATAGAGTCCGAGCAGGCCAAGCACGAGCAGCACCAGTCCGGGTTCCGTCTGTTGACGTTGAGCACCAACGCGCTGATGAGTCGCATTGCGATCATCGATAACGCCGGGCATTCGCTGGACCTGCAGTACTACATTTTCCGAAATGACGATACCGGCAGATTGGTCGCCCAGCACCTGCTTAAGGCCGCCGATCGCGGTGTGCGCGTGCGCCTCCTGCTTGACGACATCACAATGGATGATGGCACCACCGGAATGTTCGACGCGCTCGATGCCCACGAAAACATCGAAGTGCGCCTGTTCAACCCGTTCAACACGCACAAGCCCACCGCCCTGTCCAAGACGATGCAGATGCTGGTCGAGTTCCGCCGCTTGAACCGGCGCATGCACAACAAGTCCTTCATCGCCGACAACAAGGTCGCCATCGTCGGCGGCCGCAACATTGCCGACGATTATTTCGACGCCGATGACAAGAACAACTACCGTGACCTCGACCTGTTGGCCATTGGGCCAGTAGTTCAGGAGTCTTCTCGCATCTTCGATGCCTACTGGAACGACAAGGCTGCATTCCCGGTTACCGCCTACCGCACGACCCGCGACAGCAAAGAAGACCTGGCCAAACTGCGACCGGAGCTGGACCAGCATGTCCGCGCCTTCGCCCAGTCAGACTATGCGCAAGCGGTGATCGAGGAACTGCCCGATGGCGCTACCGCGAATCGCCGCGGCCAATGGTTCTGGGGTTCGGCGGTGCTGATAGCCGACCAGCCGGAAAAGATCGAGCTCGATGAAGATCAACCGACCCTGCGCATGGGCGCCGGAATGAAGGCATTGATCGCGGCTGCCAAGTCGGAACTATTGATGATTTCGCCCTACTTCGTTCCCAGCGAGCAAGATGAAAAGGATCTGGTTGCGCTTGCGCATCGCGGGGTAACCACCCGGATACTGACCAACTCGCTGGCATCCACCGACCAACCGGCGGTGCATGCGGGATATTCCGGGCATCGGCGAGCGCTGCTTGCAGGCGGCGTCCAGTTGTACGAGCTCAAGCCGGTTGCCGGCGTCAAGCAGACGCGCACCCAATACGCCAGTGCCCCAGGCGTGAGCCTGCACGCCAAGGCGCTGGTCGTCGATGGTGGCCTCGTTTTCATCGGCTCGATGAACATGGACCAGCGCTCGAAACTGCTCAATACCGAAATGGGTTTCGTGGTCGACTCTCCCGAGCTGGCCAAGGCTGTTGCCGACTTCTTCGCGACTGCCACCCTTCCGGCCAACGCCTATCGGCTGGCGCTGGAAGCAGCAGACGGATCCGGAGGCGGTTCCGGACAGCTGGTCTGGATTACCAGCGACGACGGAAAGTCCGTGACCTTGACCAAGGAACCCGAGGTTGGCCTGGTGAAACGCGCCGAAGTCCTACTGTTCAAGATATTGCCCATTGATAGCCTGCTCTAGCTACGCAGCGTAATTCCAAGGGCCCTTTACCAAGCAGCCTGCACCGCAATACCCCCCGGATTCGGAGAACTGGCTCACGGCTTTTCCTTCGCGATCGCGCGTAGCCCCTCCATGATGACCCGATTGTTTCCGGTAAGGTCGCCGAGTCGGGTTTCGATGTCAGCGATGCGCAGGCGCAGCAGCGGCACCAGGTTCGGATTGGCGCGAAGTGCGTTGGCTGCTTCGTGCACGGCGGCCTCGGAAAGGCCGGGCTTGCAGGGATAGTCGAGA
>JBBRXD010000383.1:0-2101 GCA_038248775.1 Lysobacterales bacterium
CGCCGGGCCGGCGCCTCGATGCTGGCAATGCGCCCGTCGACCAGGCGAATCACCCGGTCCGCCATGCCGGCGATGGCGGCGTTGTGGGTGATGACGATGGCCGTGGTTCCCAGATCGGTGTTGATGTGGGCAATCACCTCCAGCACCATCTTGCCGGTGGCATAGTCCAGCGCGCCGGTCGGCTCGTCGCACAGCAGCAACTGCGGGCGCTTGACGATGGCCCGCGCAATCGCCACGCGCTGCTGCTCGCCGCCCGACAGCTGGGACGGGAAATGGTCGCGCCTGTGGCTCAGGGCCACCAGTGCCAGCGCCTCGTCCACCGGCATCGGGTGGTCGGCGATGTCGGTGACCAAGGCGACGTTTTCGCGCACCGTCAGGCTCGGAATGAGGTTGTAGAACTGGAACACGAAGCCCACGTGTTCGCGGCGGTAAAGCGTTAGTTCCTCGTCCGTCGCATGGGTCAGGCAGTGGTCCAGGAAATCGACCTCGCCGCTGCTCGGCACGTCCAGGCCGCCCAGAATGTTCAGCAGGGTGGACTTGCCGCTGCCCGACGCGCCCAGCAGCACGATGAATTCGCCGCTGCGCACCTCCAGGCTGACATCGCGCAGCGCATGCACCGCCGTTTCGCCGCTGCCATAGGTCTTGCACAGCGACCGGATGCGCAGCACCGCAGCGCCAGGCTGACGGGCATTGGTGGCGTCCATCAGGCGCGGCTTACTGCACGGCGATCTTCTTGGATTCGGGCGAAGCCTTCTTGGGCAGTTCCAGCGTCAGCACGCCATCGGTGTATTTGGCGACCACCTTGGTGTCGTCCACGTCCTGCGCCAGGCTGAAGGTGCGCGAAATATTGCCCCAGTAGCGCTCGCTGCGCAGCACCTTGCCGCCCTTGTCCTTGGACTCCTTCTCGCGGTTCACCTCGGCGTCGATCTGCACCACGTTGCCGTCGATGCGCACGTTGATGTCTTCCTTCCTGACGCCCGGAATGTCGGCCTTGACTTCGTAGGCATTGTCATTTTCCGACACATCGACGCGCATTTTCAGCGCCGGTGTGTCGGTTTCCAAGGCCATGGGGTTGAAGAAGCGGCGCAGCGCCGTGTTGAAGGTATCGCTGATTTCGGAATCAAGTAAACGCAGGTTGCTCATGGTCAATCTCCTTGGGTTGATGAAAAATGAAAAATTGGAAAGCCGGCATGGCTAGCCGCCGACCTTCAGCTTGTCCACGACGCGCGAAACACCTGGCGCCGAGAACGCAGCGCCAACGGCCGCTTCGCGCTCCGCCAGCGAATGCACCGTACCTCTCAGGGTCACCACGCCGCCTTCGACCTCGACCTGGATATGCCTGGCCTCGCGCATGGCCTGGCGCGTCAGGGCGGCGGTGATCTGCTCGCCGATGTTCCTGCCGCTGGCCCGGGGCTTGATGGTGATGCGGTTGTACAGCCCGTGCACGCCGGCCAGCGGCCGGATGCACTGCTCGGCGCGGGCCAGCTGGTAGCTCCAGTCCACCTCGCCGCTCAGCGTGACCCAGCCGTTCTCGACCATGACCTTGATCTTGTCGCAGGGCACCAGGCTGTTGAGCCGCAAGGCCGCGCTGGCGGCCTGCGCAATCTCGGAATCGCTGCGCTTGTGTTCGGGCGAGAGCTTGACGTCCAACTCCAAGGCAATGCCGCGCACGCCCTGCACACGCTGGATGGCACGCTCCACCGCCTCCTTTTCCGCAAAACTGTCGAGGTGGCCGGTGAGCGTCACCACGCCATCCTGCACGATGACGCCGATGCCGGTGGAGTTGACGGCCGGATCCCACGCCAGTTCGTCGGTGACATCGGTCTTGAGTTGACTGTCGGATTTCATGCTTGCCTCCGCTTTCCTGAAAGATTCGGATTTCCTGAATTTCGTGGCCTGGCTCTGAATTTCAATATATTGGGTCTACCCTGACGGCGGTTGATATTTCGCAAGCCGGCTGGTGGCACTGAAAGTGAGCGGCCAGTGCTTGATCTTGAGCAAACGAGCGATGCCGCATCCGTTGTGATCCGCCGGCCTGGCGCTCAGGGAACCAGCACCGCCGCCCCGTTGACCCGGCTATCGCGCAAGGCCTGCACGGCCG
>JBBRXD010000384.1:0-2098 GCA_038248775.1 Lysobacterales bacterium
CGGCGTGGTCTCCTCGGAGGGAGGCCCCTGCAGCTTTTGCGGAATCGGGACGTCGCCCGACGTGGCCGCCGGTGCGGGCGCGGCTTCCGACGTCATCGGCGGCGCCGTGCTTGCAGTGGCGAGAATCAGGCTGAGCGCGATGATTAGCATGTCAATCTCCGTGGCAGGCAAGCATGGCTTATGCCGCGCCTGGCCTCAAGCGGCGCCGCTCGCCCCGGATTCCTTACAATGGCCGTCTTGCCGCAGCGAGCCCCGCCATGTCCCGACTCGTGCTGATCGACGGTTCGTCCTATCTGTATCGCGCCTTCCACGCGCTACCGCCGTTGACCGCGCCGGACGGCTCGCCCACCGGCGCCTTGTTCGGCATCGTCAACATGCTGCGTGCCACGCTGAAGGAAAATCCCGACTACACCGCCTTCGTGGTTGATGCATTGGGCCCGACCTTTCGCGACGAAATGTATCCCGCCTACAAGGCTACTCGCGCGGCAATGCCCGATGATTTGCGCGCCCAGGTCGAGCCGATGATGCGCATTGTCGAAGCGTTGGGCTTTCCCATCCTGCGCGTTTCGGGCGTGGAGGCCGACGATGTGATCGGCACGCTGGCGCTGCAGGCCTCGGGCCATGGCATTCCGGTCACCATCTCCACCGGCGACAAGGATTTTGCGCAGCTGGTGCGGCCGGGCATCACCCTGACCAACACCATGACCGGCAGCGTGCTCGACAGCGCCGGCGTGGTGGAGAAATTTGGCGTGCGCCCGGACCAGATCATCGATTTCCTGGCGCTGATGGGCGACACGGTGGACAACATTCCTGGCGTGGACAAGTGCGGGCCCAAGACGGCGGCGAAATGGCTGGCCGAATATGGAACGCTCGATGCGGTAATCGCCAATGCCGACAAGTTCGGCGGCAAGATCGGTGAAAACCTGCGCGCGGCGCTCGACCGCCTGCCGCTGAACCGGCGCCTGATCACCATCAAGGGGGACGTGCCGCTGGACGTGGCGCCCCAGCAACTGAAGCTGCGCGAGCGCGACCTCGCCACGTTGGTCGACTTGTACACGCGCTACGGATTCCACGCCGCGCTGCGCGAAATCCAGGGTGGCAATGGTTCGCCGGCAACGCCCGGATCATCGCGCACGCTGGAATCGGGCAAGCCCAACATCAACCTGCATGCGGCTTCGCCGACGCCGGTTGACGCGCCCGATCCCTCACTGGCGGTGAAGGGAACCTACGAGACCGTGCTGACTCGCGCGCAGCTCGATGGCTGGATCGACAAGGCCGGCAAGGCGACCTTGCTTTGCTTCGATACCGAGACTGATTCTCTGGATCCGATGCAGGCGCGACTGGTCGGCATCAGCCTGTGCGTGCAGACCGGTCACGCTGCGTATGTCCCGCTGGCGCACAGCTATCCGGGTGCACCCGTGCAATTGCCGATGTCCGAAGCGCTGGACGCATTGCGCCCGCTCCTGTCCGACCCGGCGTTGCTGAAAGTCGCACAGCACGGCAAGTACGACCTGCATGTCTTGCGCCGGCATGGAATCAAAGTGCAGGGCCTGCATGACGACACCATGCTCGAGAGCTTCGTCTTGAATGCCGGCGGCCACCGCCACGACATGGATTCGCTGGCGGCGCGCTATCTGGGTTACCAGACCATTCGCTACGAAGACGTTGCCGGCAAGGGCGCGAAACAGATTTCCTTCGCTGACGTGGCGCTGGAACAAGCCGCCGAGTACGCGGCTGAAGATGCCGACATCACGCTGCGCCTGCATCAGGTGCTGTCGGCGCGACTGGCTGCGGAGCCTTCGCTGCTTCGCGTCTATCGCGAGATTGAAATACCGCTGGTGCCGGTGCTTGAGCGCATGGAAGCCAACGGCGTGTCCATCGACATGGATGAACTGCGCCGCCAGAGCGCTGACCTGTCGCAACGCATGTTGAAGGCCCAGCAACGCGCGCATGAAGTGGCCGGGCGTGTCTTCAACCTCGATTCACCGAAGCAATTGGGCCAGTTGTTGTTCGATGAATTGAAGCTGCCCGCCCACATCAAGACTCCGGGCGGCGCGCCGTCCACCAACGAAGAAGCGCTGGAAGCCATCGCCGACCA
>JBBRXD010000385.1:0-2093 GCA_038248775.1 Lysobacterales bacterium
AACGCAGGATCTTGCGGGCCTGCTCGAGGAATTGCTCCTCGCCTTCCTTCATGGAGATCGAATTGACGATCGGCTTACCCTGGACACACTTCAGGCCGGCCTCGATGACGCTCCACTTGGAAGAGTCGATCATGAGCGGCACGCGGGCGATGTCGGGCTCGGCGGCGATCAGGCGCAGGAAGCGTGACATGGCGGCCTCGGCATCGAGCATGCCTTCGTCCATGTTGACATCGATCACCTGGGCACCGTTTTCCACCTGCTGGCGAGCCACGGCCAGGGCATCGTCGTAACGATTTTCCAGGATCAGTTTCTTGAATTGGGCCGAGCCGGTGACATTGGTGCGTTCGCCGACGTTGACGAAATTGGTATCCGGGGTGATGACAAAGGGCTCAAGGCCAGCGAGCCGCGTATAAGGCTGAAGGGTCGGAATGATTCGTGGCAACACCCCCTGCACAGCCGCGGCAATGGCCCGGATATGGTCGGGCGTCGTGCCGCAACAACCGCCGACCAGGTTCAGCAAGCCGGCGCGGGCGAACTCGCCGAGCATCTCCGACATTTCCTCGGGGCCTTCGTCGTATCCGCCGAAGGCATTGGGCAGGCCGGCGTTGGGATGGCAGCTGATGAAGGCTTCGGATACCTGTGAAAGCATGTCCACGTGCGGTCGCAGGTCCTTGGCGCCGAGTGCGCAATTGAGCCCCACGGAAAGTGGACGGGCGTGGCGCAGCGAGTACCAGAAAGCTTCGGCTGTCTGCCCGGAAAGTGTGCGGCCGGAGCGGTCGGTGATGGTGCCCGATATCATCACCGGCACGCGGTAGCCGAGCGATTCGAACAGGGCATCGAGCGCGTACAGACCGGCCTTGGCATTGAGCGTGTCGAACACGGTCTCGACCATGATCGCGTCGCTGCCGCCTTCGATCAGCGCCTGCGCCGCCTCGGTGTAGTTATCAACGAGTTCGTCAAAGGTGATGTTGCGGAAACCCGGATCATTGACGTCCGGGCTCATTGATGCGGTGCGCGACGTGGGGCCGAGGATGCCGATTGTGAAGCGGGGGCGTGACGGATCGCTTGTTTCGAATTCGGCGCAGCAGTCGCGGGCGAGCTTGGCGGCTTCGCGGTTCAGTTCGGCAACGAGGTGTTCGAGTTTGTAATCAGCTTGCGATACTCGCGTCGAGTTGAAGGTATTGGTTTCAAGCAGGTCCGCGCCCGCTTCAAGGTAGGCGCGATGGATGCCGCGGATGATGTCCGGCCGGGTAAGGGTGAGCAGGTCGTTGTTGCCCTTGAGATCGCCTTCGCAGCCGCAGCCCGGGCCATGCGTGTGCGCTTCGCCTTCAGAGAAGTGCGAGTCATCGTAGCCCTCGGCAAAGCGCGTGCCGCGATAGCCCGCTTCGTCCAGCTCATGGAGCTGGATCATCGTGCCCATGGCGCCGTCGATCACCAGGATGCGCGTCGCGAGGGCATTTTCCAGCAGCGCGACGCGCGCCGGGTCTTTCCAGGGAAGCTCGATCATTCCTTGTGTGCCAGCAGCGTAAGGACTTCGAAGTGCGGGGGGCGTTTTTCCTGCGTGACCACCTCACAGACCTGTACCGCCAGGCCGGCCTTGGCCGCGAACTTGCGCAGTTCCTTTTCGGTGAAGCCCAGGTTGACATGGCCGTAGGGGGTGACCGCACCCTTGTGCTCGTGCTTGGCCAGGCAAGTGAGCAGCAGCCGGCCGCCCTTGCGCAGTACGCGCGCGGCTTCGGACACGGCGAGCGCAGGCTTGTCGGCATAGGTCAGCGCGTGCATCAGAAGCACAAGGTCGAATTGCGGTTTGTCGAAAGGCAGCGCCTGCATGTCGCCTTCCTTCACCTCGACATGCTCGAGTTTGCGTAAACGCCCACTGGCCGCCAGCACCACCTTGGTACTGGAGTCGATGCAAACGTAGCGACGCGAGTGCGGGGCCAGCAGCTCGGCCAGCACGCCATCGCCCGAAGCGACGTCCAATACTTCACCCGGGTCCAGCATGGGCAGCGCAGCGCGGGCCAGGGCCTCCCAGGTGCGGCCGGGAGAATAGTGGCGCTCCATGTCGCCCGCCACGGAATCGGCCCAGTTCTGGT
>JBBRXD010000386.1:0-2088 GCA_038248775.1 Lysobacterales bacterium
CGTGCGCGATACCGGGTGGATGGTACCGACGCCATTGCCACGGCCAGGCAAGGTCACGTCCAGCGATTCGGTGGCAAGCCGCGCGGAAAACGCGAGGTCTTCCAGCACCGTCTTGCGTTCGGCCAATGCGTTGCCGATCGATTCCTTGGCGCGGTTCACGGTTTCGCCGAAGGCCTTGCGCTGTTCAGGCGGCAGGCTGCCGAGTTGCTTAAGCTGCCCGGTAATGCTGCCGGACTTGCCGAGCAATCCAACGCGCAAGGCATCCAGCGCATCCAGGTCGCCGGCGGCGCCGATGTCGGCGAGTGCGGTGTGTACCAAGGTCTCGATATCGCTCATGATTCGGCCATTATCCCGTACTCATGCCAGTCTGTCCCACTGCCGTTCGAAACCTTCGAGGAACAACGCCAATGAAGCTCTCTCGTCTGCTGCCCCTGGGACTGGTCGCCCTGGGCCTGTCTGCCTGCGGCGGTGGCACCCGCCTGATCAAGAACGCCCCACCGCCGCCACCGGTAAGCACGGCGCTTGCCGCGGCAAGTGATGCGTCGCTGTCGGCGGAGTTGCAGTGGGTCATCGTGCGCGACGGCCCGGGCACCTGGGCCCGCAACACGGATTGGGACGAATATCTTATCCAGGTCAGGAATGTTTCTGCCGCGCCCATCCAGGTGACCGGGGTGACACTGTTCGATTCGATGGACCAGGCCAATGCCGCATCGGCGTCGCGCGTCGCGCTGGTTGATGCCAGCAGGAACAATGCGCGGCGCTACAAAGACTCCGGATTGAAGGTCGCCGCGGGTCGGGGCCGAGGCCTCGCGCTGGTGGCTGGCGGCGCTGGCGCCACCACGGCGGGCATGGGGCTGGCCTACGCCAGTCTGTGGGGTGGCGCGGGAACGGGCTCGATGGCTGCGGCGAGCGGCCTGGTTCTGGCGGGCCCCGTGCTGGTAACAGCGGCGATCGTGCGCGGCGTACGCAAGGGCGCGGTTACAAAACGCATCAAGGAGCGCAGCACCGTGTTTCCGGCGTCCATTGCTGCCGGCCAGAGCCTGCCGCTCGATATCTTCTTCCCCTTGGCGCCCGCGCCGCGGCGGATCGACATCCACTACACCGATGCCAGTGGCGCGCATGTCCTGAGCACCGACACGTCGAAGGCACTGGATGGACTGCACTTCGAAGAGCCCATCCAGAAATGAAAACGGCCCGCATGCGGGCCGTCGTTTTCACTTTTTCCTGGAACGCCTGATCAGGCGTCAAGCGCCTGCTTGGCCTGTTCAGCAATCTTTCCAAACGCCGCAATGTCGTGCACTGCGATGTCGGCCAGGGCCTTGCGGTCGAGCTTGATGTTGGCCTTCAGCAGGCCATTCATGAAGCGGCTGTAGCTCAGGCCATTCATGCGGGCCGCGGCGTTGATGCGCACGATCCACAACGAACGGAACTGGCGCTTGCGCTGCTTGCGGCCGATGTAGGCGTACTGGGCAGCCTTGGTGACGGCCTGCTTGGCGACGCGATAGACCTTGCGGCGTGCGCCGTAATAGCCCTTCGCCAGCTTGAGGAGTTTCTTGTGGCGCGCATGCGCCGTTACACCACGTTTAACACGAGCCATGATTCAGTCTCCTCAAAGGTAGGGCAGCATGCGGTCCAGACGGCCCGCGTCTTCGGGGCGAACGTGATTCGCCTGGCGGAGACTGCGCTTACGCTTGGTGGACTTCTTGGTGAGGATATGGCTGCGGTTTGCGTGGCCACACTTGTATTTTCCGGAAGCGGTCTTCCGGAAGCGCTTGGCAGCAGCGCGGTTGGTCTTGATCTTGGGCATTGGACATCCTTTGCGGTTTTTTTAATTACTGACCTGGGCGGTGGTTTTGGCCACACTTGCCGACTAGCCCTGGGCCTGCTTGTAAGTCGTTGATCTGGTTAGGGATCAACGCTTGGTTCAACACGGTTTTGCCCGATTTGCTGGGCCCGGATGCCGCACCGGGGCCTTGGCCGGGGCCAAGAACCGGGAATTATGCAATAAATCCAGCCACTTACGCAACTGGGGGACCAGCCTTTGTGGGAGCGGGCATTGGCCCGATTGTTTTAGCAAAACGGCCCAAG
>JBBRXD010000387.1:0-2047 GCA_038248775.1 Lysobacterales bacterium
GCATTGAATCCTCCGGGGTATTCGGATGAGGTGTTTGGATCTGTTGCCGGACGGGGAACGCGGCGGAGCCGGGTGTTGATGCGACGGTTGTTCATGCTGATATGCGTGGGTTGGTTACCGACAGATCAAGTGTTCGTCGCGGGGCTTCCTGCTACCTAGGGACTGAGATCGCCGCTTGCGCGGTCACCAATAACGATTTCGCGGATTCCCCTGTGGCCGTGGCTGCGTCCGGCGCGCGTCAAGGTAGTTGTCGCCTCGTTCATGCAGCCAACTGTTTATCGATGCAGCTCGAGTACGTCTTGATGATCGAGTCGCGCTCGGGGTTGAGGGTCACGGCGCCGATGGGCGACCAGTTGCGTGTGGCGCCGGACCAGCGCGCCGGATTGAGGTCGCGCGCTTGGACATAGAGCGCATGCCGCGCGGCCAGGATGGCATGGTCCTCACCGGCATGGCGTTGAGCCGGGCTCACGTAGCGAATGCCGCTGTGGCGATGGTCGAAGTTGTACCAACGCACGAAGCCGGCCGCCCAGGCGCGGGCCGCGTCGAGATCGTCGAAGCCCTTGGCGGGGAACTCGGGGCGGTACTTCGCCGTGCGGAACAGCGACTCGGCGTAGGCGTTGTCGTCACTCACGCGGGGCCGCGAGTAGGAAGGCTTCACGCCCAGCCAGTTGAGCATCGCCAGCACCGTCGTGGCCTTGAGGGTCGAGCCGTTGTCGCCGTGCAGCACCGGCTTGGCCGCCAGCGCGGCAATGCCCTCGGCGAGCGCGGTGCGGCGCACCAGGTGCGCGGCATGGTCGGCGTGGTCGATGTCATGCACCTCCCAGCCCACGATCTTGCGGCTGTACAGGTCCAGGATCAGGTACAGGTAGAACCAGCGCCCCATCACTTGTGCGGGCAAATACGTCATGTCCCAGCACCACACCTGACGCGCCTCGGTGGCGATGTGCGTGGTCGGCGGACGCACGGTCCTGGGCGCCTTGGCGCGGCCGCGGTGGGCGGCTTGTCCGTGCTCGCGCAGTACCCGGCTGAAGGTCGACTCGCTGGCGAGGTAGATGCCCTCGTCGGCCAGCATCGGCACGATGCGCGCCGGCGGGACGGCCGCAAAGCGCGGCTCGTTGGCCACCTGCAGCAGCTTGGCGCGCTCGACCTCGCTCAGGGCATGGCTCGGTATCGGGCGCACGGCCTGCGGCCGGCCATCGCCCGATACCAGCCCATCCCGGGCCTTCCAGCGCTGCAGCGTGCGCAGCTCGACTCCGGCGAGCTCGCAGGCGGGCTTGAGCCGCGCCCCTGCCGTATGCGCGATGTGGATATCTCGGGCCAAAGCCTGGCGATCTCCGAGGCCGATCATTCGGCCTCTCCCTTGTTGAAGATCGCCGCGACTTTTTTTGACAGCACCAGGAGGGCCGCGGTCTCGGCCAGGGCCCGGTCCTTGCGAAGCAGGTCTCGCTCGAGCTCCTTGATCCGGCGGCGGTCTTGCCGTGTCTGCTGTGGACTGGCTCGCGCCTCCTCCGGCTCGGCCAGCGCGGCGATGGCGCTGCCACACCACATTTCCAGATCGACCGGGTAGAGGCCGTGTTTGCGACACCACGCGTTCTTGCCGGCCTCGTCCATCGCCGCGGTGGCAATCACCGCCTCCAGTCGAGCTCCCGCAGTCCACGTCTTCTCGCGAGCCGGCCTGGACTGCGCCTCCGAGCGCCAGCGCTCCAGCGTCGCCACCACCACACCGACCTCGCGCGCAACCTTCGCCAATGCCGCACTCTCCGGCGGCAGCAACCGCGCTACCGCACGATCCCTGAATGCTTGTCCATATCGAGCCACGTCATTCCTTTATCGCCCCCAAGGTCAGGATTCTATCGAGGCGACAACTATTCTGACGCAGGGGGCGTCGCGTTCCCGGTCCGGCATCTGATGGGTTTTTTGGTTCTTGATTACGCATCAGGCTCAGCCTATGAGCCAGTGGGGTAGGAAACTGGCATCGCTTGATTTCACAGGAGATAAGCGATGTGCCGGCCATGGGCGCGTCGCCCATCGCGCCCGTGAGCGAACC
>JBBRXD010000388.1:0-2045 GCA_038248775.1 Lysobacterales bacterium
CGATGAACCACCTGCTTGCGAACGGTTTTCGCCCGAGCGAAAGCTTTGGGTTTCCTGTCCGGAAGCATGCGGTGACCAATGCGGGTGAAAAACTTATCGCAAGGTGTCGAAAGGGCTGCTTAACTCGTCGCTCCAGTATATTTTGGCAAGATAGCTCAGTTGGTAGAGCAGAGGACTGAAAATCCTTGTGTCCTCGGTTCGATTCCGAGTCTTGCCACCACTTTCCAACAACAACTTAGGTTGTTTTCGGTTTTCGCAGAAAAAACGTGCTTGGCCACTTCTTGGCCACTTTTCGAGTCGTGGAGTCGTGGCGACAACGTCGATCATGATCGATCAACATCGGGTTCGCTCTCTTAACTTTGTCTGCTGGAGATGAGGTGGACCCCGAAAACTGGACAGGAGGGATCGTTAAATCCAAACCCAAGAAAGAACGATCCACATGTCTAAGAAACGTCGTCAGCATAGTCCTGAGTTCAAAGCCAAAATTGGTCTCGAAGCCCTGAAGGGCATTGAGCCGGTGCATGCGATTGCCGCGAAGCACCAGATCCATCCGGTGCAAGTGAGCCAATGGAAGAAGGAGGTGGCCGAGCGGCTGCCGGAGGTGTTTAGCCGGAAAGCGGACCTGAGCACGGCGGCGGCGAAGGCGCGCGAAGACGAGCTGTATCGCAAGATCGGCCATTTGGAGATGCAGCTGGACTGGGTTAAAAAAAAAGCTGGCGCGCTCGAGCGTTGAACAACGTCGCGGCATGATCGAACCGGAGCATCCTAGGTTGGCCATCACCGAGCAGTGCGCACTGCTGGGCTTGGCGCGCGCGAGCTACTACCACCAGCCGCAGCCCGAGGCCGCCGAGAATCTGCGGCTGCTGCGGGTGATCGACGAAACGTATCTGGCCTATCCGTTTTTCGGCTCACGGCAGATGGCGCGCTGGCTGCGGCGCCAGGGCCACGCGGTCAATCGCAAGCGGGTGCAACGGCTGATGCGATTGATGGGCCTGGAGGCGATTTACCAGAAGCCGAACCTCTCCCGGGCCAACGCGGCGCACCGCGTCTATCCGTATCTGTTGCGGCACCTCGCGATCAACCGTCCGAACCAAGTCTGGGCGACCGATATCACTTACGTGCCGGTGCAGGGCGGCTACGCCTACTTGTGTGCGGTCATCGACTGGCACAGCCGTTACGTGCTCGCGTGGGAACTCTCGAACACGCTCGACGCGAGCTTTTGCGTGCGCGCCGTCGCACGGGCGCTCGCCACGCATGGCACTCCGGAGATCTTCAACACCGATCAGGGCTGCCAGTTCACCTCGGCCGAGTTCACCCAACCGCTGCTGGCCCTCGGGGTGAAGCTGTCGATGGACGGCAAGGGGCGGTGCCTCGACAATGTGTTCGTCGAGCGCCTGTGGCGCAGCGCCAAATATGAGGAGAGCTACCTCAAGAGTTACCACTCGCTGGTCGATGCCCACGCGCAGCTCGACACCTGGTTCCGGTTCTACAACGAGCGCCGGCCGCACTCGTCTCTCGGCCACGACGTCACACCCGGTGAAATCTACCGCGCGCCACTGCCCGTCGCCGTCAACCAATGACCGGCCGCCACGCTACAAACTCAAGGGTGATTCGGACGCGCCTGCTGTCGTCCACCTTTACCCTCCCAGGTCAGGGGCGGGCAGCTTCGCTCCCCTGCACCCCTCCGATCTATATTGATCTTCCCCATACCCAATCCAACCATAACTACCTTCCCTATCCCGATTGTCTAACCGGAAGGGTCCACCTCATCCGTTCCCGGCCAACATTTAACTTGCGCCCGGTTCGGAACGAAGGATTCCCTTGTGGGCTATACCTGCCGCCAACCGATGAGCAAACCGTCCACGCAACCGCATAACGCCGAACCTTCCCGCCCTGCGGCTGCCCTGCTCATCACGAATCTCCGGATCGTCGAACCCGGCAAAAGGATTGCGGCGGGCAGTGTGCTGGTGCGCGACGGGCGCATCGCGGCGTGCGGCGACGTCGATCCCGCCTCCGCCAAGGGCGCCGAGCGGTTGGACGGCTGC
>JBBRXD010000389.1:0-2037 GCA_038248775.1 Lysobacterales bacterium
GGGGGCGGGTTCATGGGCAGTCACGATACACTAGCGGTCCCGGCGCGAGCAGGGATTGACTGATTTTGGCCTGCCTGGGAGGGCCCATGCCAACCGTTGCCACATTCGACATCGAATACCTGCAGTACCTGGGCCCGGACGGGACCCTGGTACGCGATGACCTGCCTGAGTTCGCCAAAGACCGAAGCAAGCTGGTCGAACTTTTCAAGAACATGCTGATGGTGCGCAGTTTCGACACCAAGGCGATTGCCCTGCAGCGCACCGGCAAGCTCGGCACCTACGCATCAAGCCTGGGCCATGAAGCCACCCACATCGGCATCGGCAGCGCCATGCAGTACGACGACGTGTTCGCACCAAGCTACCGCGAATATGGCGCGCAATTCATGCGCGGCGTGAAACAACGCGACGTGCTGATGTACTGGGGCGGCGACGAGCGCGGCAACGACTTTTCCGGCCCGCCGCACGATTATCCTTGGTGCGTGCCGATCGGTACGCAGTGCCTGCATGCGGCCGGCGCGGCGCTGGCATTCAAGCTGCGCGGCGAACCCCGCGTGGCGGTGGCCTGCGTCGGCGACGGCGGCTCGTCCAAGACCGACACCTATGCGGCCATCAACTCGGCCGGCGCCTTCACCCTGCCCTTCGTGCAATGCATCATCAACAATGGCTGGGCGATCTCGGTGCCGCGCAAGGCGCAGACCGGCGCCAAGACGCTGGCGCAGAAGGGCATCGCCGGTGGACTGGAATGCCTGCAGGTGGATGGCAACGACATCATCGCCGTGGTCGCTGCCATGGAGTTTGCGCTGAAGCGTGCGCGCAACGGCCATGGCGGCACGGTACTGGAATTCGTTACCTATCGCCTGTCCGACCACACCACCGCCGACGATGCGCGCCGCTATCGCGAAGATGCCGAAGTGAAGGCCGGCTGGGAGTTGGAGCCGTTCCTGCGCCTGCGCAAGTTCCTCACCAATGAAGGTGTCTGGAGCGAAGCGGAAGAATCGGCGTGGAAGGAAGAATGCAACCGCCTGACCGATATCGAAGTGAATGCGTATCTCGAAACCAAATCGCAGCCGGTTGAAGCGATGTTCGATTTCATGTTCGCCGAACTGCCGCATGACCTGGCCGAACAACGCGCCGAAGCGCTGAAATGGGAGAAGCGCTGATGGCCGCGATTACACTGATCGAAGCCATCACCCAGGCGCTGGCCTGGGAACTCAAGCACGACGAAACGGTGGTGGTGCTGGGCGAGGACGTGGGCGTGAACGGCGGCGTGTTCCGCGCCACCGCAGGCCTGCAACAGACCTTCGGCTCCGATCGCGTGATCGATACGCCGCTGGATGAAACCACGATTGCCGGCCTGACCGTCGGCCTGGCCACGCAGGGCATGAAGCCCATCGCAGAAGCGCAGTTCGACGGCTTCATGTACCCGATGGTGGACCACATCATCTGCCACGCCGCACGCTTCCGACATCGCACCCGCGGCCGCCTGCACTGCCCGATGGTGCTGCGCGTACCCTGGGGCGGCGGTATCCGTGCGCCGGAACATCATTCCGAGGCGAACGAGGCCATCTTCACCAACGTGCCCGGCCTGCGCGTGGTGATGCCCTCGTCGCCGCAACGCGCTTATGGCTTGTTGCTGGCGGCCATCCGCGATCCGGACCCGGTAATTTTCTTCGAACCCAAGCGGATCTACCGCCAGTACAAGGAAGAGGTGCCGGACGACGGCGAGGCCTTGCCGATGGACGTCTGCTTCGTGCTGCGCGACGGAAGCGACGTGACCCTGGTGACCTGGGGCGCGCAGGTGAAGGAGACGCTCGAGGCTGCTGAAGCGCTGCAGAAGGATGGCATCAGCGCCGAAGTGATCGACGTCGCGACGCTGAAACCGCTCGACTTCGACACCATCCACGAATCGGTGAAGAAGACCGGCCGTTGCGTGATCGTGCACGAGGCGCCACGCACCGCCGGCTTCGGTGCCGAAATTGCGGCGCAGCTCGCCGAAAAATCGATGTTCGATCTGGTCGCCCCGGTCGAGCGCGTTAC
>JBBRXD010000390.1:0-2026 GCA_038248775.1 Lysobacterales bacterium
ATATTGTCAGGCGTCCAGGCCGCATGGCCTGGAGCGAGTCCCGAATTGGGGAATCGTCTAACGGTAGGACAGCGGTCTCTGACACCGCTAATCTAGGTTCGAACCCTAGTTCCCCAGCCAAAACACCAAGCCCCGCGATTGCGGGGCTTGCTGTTTATGGGAGCAGCATTCACCGGCCAGTCTGGAACAACGATGCGCCCCTAGGCGCGGACCACGCCGTCAACCACGACCACGTCGGCACCGCGCCGCGCGAACAAGCCCACGCTGACCACGCCGGGCACCTGGTTGATCTCCCGCTCCATCGCCTGCGGGTCGGTCAATTGCCAGTTGTGCACGTCCAGGATCCAGTTGCCGTTGTCGGTCACCGTGCCCTCGCGCCAGATCGGCTGGCCGCCGAGCTTCAACAGTTCACGCGCGACCAGGCTGCGCGCCATCGGAATCACTTCCACCGGCACCGGGAATTTACCCAGCAGCTTGACCTGCTTGCTCGCGTCGATGATGCAGACGAATTGCTTGCTGGCTTCGGCAATGATTTTTTCCCGTGTCAGCGCCGCGCCGCCACCCTTGATCAGGCGGCCATGCGTGTCACATTCATCGGCGCCGTCCACGTAAAGCGCGAGCGGACCGGAGGCATTGAGATCGAGTACCGGAATACCGAGTTCGGTCAGCAGCCTCGTACTTTGCTCGGAACTTGAGACCGCGCCCTCGATGCGATGCTTCATCCGCCCCAGGGCCTGGATGAAAAAGGCGACGGTCGATCCCGTGCCCACACCCACGATACTGCCATCGGTCACGTATTCCGCGGCCTTCTCGCCGGACAGTCGCTTGCCTTCATTCTGTGACATGGGGGTAGGGCCTGTTCATTCGAGGGAGAGAATGGTTTTCCACTGCGCGGCACTCACTGGCATCACCGACAGCCGGCTACCGCGTCGCAGCAACTCGAAACCATCGAGCTGCTCGCCAGCCGCGCGCAATTGCTCGAGGCTGATCAGCCGAGACAGTTTGCGCTTGAAGCTCACGTCCACCAGCTGCCAGCGAGGTTCTTCACGCGTGGCCTTGGGATCGTAGTAATCGGATTTCTTCTGGAACTGGGTCGGGTCCGGGTAGGCATCGCTGGCAACGTTGGCCAAGCCCACCACGCCCGGTACCTTGGTATTGGAGTGATAGAACAGCACGCCATCACCGACCGCCATCTGCCGCATGAAATTGCGCGCCAGGTAATTGCGTACACCGCTCCACGGCTCGCGTCCGACGCGTTCCAGGTCGTCTATTGAAAACGCCTCGGGTTCGGATTTCATCAGCCAATACTTCATGTCGCTATTGTCGCCCGGTCGGCCGGCAAAGCAGAAGCTCCTTTTCGGTGACGATGGCGTCCAGCGCCACATCCCAGGGATCGCCAGGCAGGTCGTCCACTTCCTGCAACGCATAGCCAACGCCGATCAACACAGGCGCGGTAGCCGTTTGCTTGCGGAAGGCCAGGGTGCGGTCGTAGAAGCCGCCGCCCATGCCAAGGCGGCCACCGCCGCGTGTGAAGCCCAGCAAGGGAACCAGGATTGCGGCCATGTCGATTGCCGACAGCTGCGCGTCCACGGTAGGTGCTGGCTCGGGAATGCCAAAACGATTGCTTTCCAGCAAGTCGCCAGGTCGCCATGGGGCGAAGCGAAGGCTGTTGTCGGGCTGGATGCAGGGCAGGCACCAGACCTGTTCGGCGCGCAGTCGCATCTGCAATACGTGCAGGGGTAACTCGCCGTCCATCGCCCAGTAACCCGCCACGTAACCTGGCTGGATGAAAATATGGTGGCTGAGGAGATTATTGCTCACGGCCTCTGCGGACTGCATCCGCTCACCGGGGGAAAGCCCCTGCCGCCGTGCGCGCAACGTGGCACGCAGCTCGCGTTTTTGCTGCGCGCGCAGCCGCGATTCGCTCAAGATTGCATCCTCCGCCATGTCGATGCTTGCGAAACGACCTTGATCCCTAGGATCAAGTGGGCACCTGCGCAATCACATCAGGCTTTCCGCAACAGGG
>JBBRXD010000391.1:0-2019 GCA_038248775.1 Lysobacterales bacterium
AACTCCATACTGAAGAGCAATCGCGGCCAAGGCCGCTCCCACAACAGATGGACTAGTCGACGGTTGCCGGCAACAGCTTCTCGGGCTCTGGTCGCGACTCGACCACCAGCTCGCCATCGCGTACATCCACGGTCACGCGGCCGCCTTCCACCAGCTTGCCGAACAACAACTCATCGGCCAGCGGTCGCTTCACCTTGTCCTGCAGCAAGCGCGACATCGGGCGTGCACCCATCTGCGGGTCGAAGCCATGCTCAGCCAGCCACTGCCGCGCCGCAGGCGTCGCCGTCAGGCTGACGTGCTTGTCGTGCAACTGGCTTTCCAGCTCGATCAGGAACTTGTCCACCACGCGCAGGATGTGCTCGAAGCCCAAGCCCTGGAACTGGATGATCGAGTCCAGGCGGTTACGGAACTCCGGGCTGAAACCCTTGCGGATCACTTCCATGGCATCGGTCGCATGGTCCTGCGTGACGAAGCCCATCGTGCGGCGCGCCGCCTGCTGGGCGCCGGCGTTGGTCGTCATCACCAACACCACGTTGCGGAAATTCGCTTCGCGGCCGTTGGTGTCGGTCAGGATGCCGTGGTCCATGATCTGCAACAGGATGTTGAAGACATCCGGATGCGCCTTCTCGATCTCGTCGAGCAGCAGCACGCAATGCGGCGTCTTCACCACCTTTTCCGTCAACAGCCCGCCCTGGTCGAAGCCGACATAACCCGGGGGCGCACCGATCAGGCGGCTGACCGAATGCGACTCCATGTACTCGGACATGTCGAAACGCACCAGTTCGATACCCAACTGCATCGCCAATTGCTTGGTGACTTCGGTCTTGCCGACGCCGGTTGGACCGGCGAACAGGAAATTGCCGATCGGCTTGTCGGGATTGGCCAGGCCCGATCGCGCCAGCTTGATCGCTGACACCAGGGTTTCTATCGCGGCGTCCTGCCCGAATATGACCATCTTGAGGTTGCGCTCGAGGTTGAGCAGCACATCCTTGTCGGATGCGGAAACCTGCTTGGCCGGAATGCGCGCCATCCTCGCCACGATGAGCTCGACTTCCTCGACATCGATGACCTGCTTGCGGTCGGCCAGCAGGCGCAGGCGCTGCCGCGCGCCGGCTTCATCGATCACGTCGATGGCCTTGTCGGGCAGCAAGCGGTCGTTGATGTGCTTGACCGACAGGTCCACCGCGGCCTGGATGGCCTCGGAGCTGTATGTAACTTCGTGATGCGCTTCGTAGCGCGGCTTGAGGCCGTGCAGGATCGCGACCGCTTCGCTGATGGAAGGTTCGACCACGTCGATCTTCTGGAAGCGCCGCGCAAGTGCGCGATCCTTCTCGAACACGCCGCGGTATTCCTGGAAGGTGGTCGAGCCGATGCAACGCAGTTCGCCGTTCTGCAGTACCGGCTTGATCAGGTTGGATGCGTCCATGGTACCGCCGGATGCGGAGCCGGCACCAATGATCGTATGAATCTCGTCAATGAACAGGATGGCGCGCGGTTCCTTCTTCATCTGCGCAAGCACCGCTTTCAGGCGTTTTTCAAAGTCGCCGCGATACTTGGTGCCCGCCACCAGCGCACCGAGGTCGAGCGAATAGATGATGGCGTCGCTGAGCACTTCGGGCACCATGCCTTCGACGATACGCCAGGCAAGGCCTTCGGCCAGCGCGGTCTTGCCCACGCCCGATTCGCCCACGTACAGGGGATTGTTCTTGCGCCGGCGACAGAGCACCTGGATGGTGCGCTCGACCTCTTCCTCGCGCCCGACCAACGGGTCGATCTTGCCTTCGCGGGCGAGTTCGTTGAGATTGCTGGCAAATTCCTGCAACGGATTGCCCTTGGATTCCTCGCCAGCCTCGGCATCTGCGCGCGGCTCACCGGGTTGTGCCTTGTCTTCACCCTCGCCCACCTTGGCAATGCCGTGCGACAGGTAATTGACGACATCCAGGCGGCTCACCGGGTGAAGACAAGGCACAACCCGGTGAGCCGCGCGCAGATGCCGAGGCTGGCGAGGAATCCAAGGGC
>JBBRXD010000392.1:0-2018 GCA_038248775.1 Lysobacterales bacterium
GCATCGACCTGCGCACGACCTGGCTGCCTGACAACCTGACCCAACCGCTACTCTGGATCGGCCTGCTCGCCAGCCTGGTCACTGTCTATGTGGACCCCATCTCCTCCATCCTGGGCGCAGCCGCGGGCTACCTCAGCCTGTGGAGCGTCTACAAACTGTTCAAGCTGGTCACCGGCAAGGAAGGCATGGGCTACGGCGACTTCAAGTTGCTGGCTGCGCTCGGCGCCTGGTGCGGCATCAAGGCCATCCTGCCGATCCTGCTCATTTCATCCCTGGTCGGCGCCATTATCGGCTCCATCTGGTTACTGATGAAGGGAAAAGATCGGTCTACCCAGATCCCCTTCGGCCCCTACCTGGCCATCGCCGGCTGGATCCAATTCATCAGCGGCATGGACCTGTTCGGCATGTACCTGCGCTGGGCTACGAACGGCTGACATGGCCGGCTTCGTGGTCGCGGTGACTGGCGGCGTGGCATCGGGCAAGAGCGCCGTTACCGCCCTGTTTGAGGAACACGGCATCGTCGTGGTCGACGCGGATGTGGCCGCTCGTCAGATCGTTGCCGTCGGCGAGCCAGCACTGTCCGAGATCGCCGCCCGCTTTGGCGATGACATCCTGCTAGCCGACGGCTCGCTCGATCGGGTTCGGATGCGGGCGCTGGTATTCGCCGACCCGGAGGCACGAAGCAACCTGGAAGCCATTACGCATCCGCGCATTCGCGCTGTACTCAAGGCCGATTGCGAAGCTGCGATCGGGGCGTATGTCGTTGTCGCCATTCCATTATTGGCCGAGACCGGCGCCATCAACGCCTACGCCTGGCTGAGCCGGGTACTCGTTGTCGACGCCCCCGTTGCGCTGCAACGTTCCAGGCTGATGTCGCGCGATGGCATCGAGCCTGCCCTCGCCTCTCGCATGATTGAGGCGCAGGCCAGTCGCGAGCAGCGGCTGGCAATGGCAACGGACGTTTTGATTAACGACGGCAGTGTGGAACAGATGGCAGCCCCCGTCGGCATGCTTCACTCAAGGTACCTTCGGCTGGCGCTGTCGAACTGAGGGGCGCATGGACCAGCCCCTACCGAATCAACACCGCCCGGATAAACCCATCCCGATAAATCCGGTTCTGCACACGCCCGCCCTGCACGCTGCCATTCACGGTGATCTCGTTTGCATCGGCCGCCACCAGGATGATGTCGCGGGTGCCCATGTGCGAGGTGGTGATTTCGAAATCGCGGTCGATGTATTTCGGCAGATCTTCCCAGGCAACGACATCACCGCGCACTGCTAGCGGCGCGGCCGCGGCTGGCACCGGCGCGATCGCCGCGGTGGCGAGCGGCGTTGCTGCGGCCGCCGGCGCACCCGGCGCCGCGACCGCAACCGGCGCGACCGTGCCCTGCTCCTTCTGCATCGCCGCATACGTGGCCATGGTGTCGAGCCCGGCCAAGGGGCGCGCATTCGTCTGCGACCACACGGCCGGTATCTTGCGGCCTTCGCGTTCGATGATGCCGGTCATCCGGGTAAACGCTGCGCCCGTTTCGCGCGCCTCGTAATAAATGGTGCTGGGCAAGGGCGTCACATAGGCGCCGCCGAAACTGATCTGTCCGCCGCTGCGGGCGAAGCTGGCATAGGTCGCCAGGCTGGCATCGTCCAGTACCAGTCCGGTCGTCGCCAGCAGTCGCTTTACCGAGTCCACGTGGCGGGTGACGAACTCGGCCGGCGTCGTGCCATCGCGCTTGGCGCAAAACGCGTTGCGCGCCTTGACGAAGCCCTGGTCCTGCACCGTCCAGCGTTCGTCGGTGGTCGCGGTTTGGGTCAGGTCGAGCAGATACGGATTGATGGCTGCGGGCAGAATCTCGTGGCGGATAAGGCTGACTTTGGAAACGCCCGGGGTTTCCAGGGTGATGCGGCTCTCCATCTTGCTGCCTGTAACTTTGTAGTCGAAGTCCAGCACGGTGGGACCCGGGTTCAGGCCCATGTCCACCAACTCGCTGCGCAGCCAGACGCTGTCGCGCAGGCAACCTTCC
>JBBRXD010000393.1:0-2011 GCA_038248775.1 Lysobacterales bacterium
CACCGTCGGGCATGAACAGTGAGTCGCCAACGAACAACGCATCGCCGATCAGATAGCTGACGCTGTCACTGGTATGGCCGGGCGTGGCAATCACTTCCACGTGGAGGCCGCCGAGGTCCAGGCGTTCGC
The DNA here is from genome assembly GCA_038248775.1 of Lysobacterales bacterium. Taxonomy (GTDB): domain Bacteria; phylum Pseudomonadota; class Gammaproteobacteria; order Xanthomonadales; family Xanthomonadaceae; genus Arenimonas. The sequence goes on from JBBRXD010000393.1 coordinate 130, forward strand.
CATCCCGGAACAGGTGGTCGAACTGCGAGCCGTCCACCGCAAACCCATCGCCGAGGTTGAACACCGATCGGAAGGTCTGTTGTACCGAGCGGATGCCTTCGCCAATGCCGATCCGGGCGCCGGGAAAGACGCTGCGCAACCAGGCGCCAGCGGACAGGTGGTCGGCGTGCGCGTGGGTCTCGAGGATCCATTTCAGTTCGCAGCCTTGCTGGCGGGCCGCGTCAAGCACGGCTCGGGCCGAGCCCGTGCCGGTTCGGCCAGAGGCGGCATCGAAGTCCAGCACCGGGTCGATCACGAGCGCGCTGGCGCTGGCGGCGTCGGTCACCAGGTAGGTCCAGGTACTGCTGCCCGCGTGGAAGAAGGGCGTGATGGCTGCCTGAACGGTCGAAGGGTCCATTTTGGATCTCCAATGCATTAGTTATTGCTAAATTAGGTATATCTAATATAATGAGTTGGTACCCCAATCCTTACAAGACCAACCATGAGCAATGCCCGATCCGACAACCCCAGCCCCAACGAGGCGATGACACGCATGCAAAGGCACGCGGGCGATGCCTCGGCGCTGCTCAAGGCCATGGGTAACGAGCAACGCCTGCTTGTGCTGTGCCAGCTTGTCGACAAGGAGCTGAGCGTGGGCGAACTGCTGGCCGGTATCAAGTTGAGCCAGTCGGCGCTGTCGCAGCATCTGGCGGTACTGCGCGAGGCTGGCCTGGTCGAATCGCGAAAATCCGGCCAGACCGTCTTCTATTCGTTGCCTGCCGGCCCCGTCCATCAGTTGATGCACACCTTGCACGACATCTATTGCGGGCCATTGTCATGAAAGCCGCCGCAACGGACTTGACTGGGGTCAATGTTCCCCGCGCGCAACCGAGCACACTCAATATTTCCGACCACGCGCCGCGTGTGTCCCTGGCAAGGAGCTGGACATGGCCCATATCGTAGTTGTTGGCGCGGGACTGGGCGGCATGAGTGCCGCTTACGAGTTGCGCGAGACCCTGGGTGCCGACCATCGCATCACCGTGATCGGCGACGGCGAGCGCTTCAGCTTCACGCCCTCCAATCCTTGGCTGGCCGTGGGCTGGCGCAAGCCCGAGCAGACCACTCTCCCGGCCGCCGAATACCTGTCGAAGAAAAACATCGATTTCCTGCCGCGTCCGGTCACCGAAATCCGTGCGGCGGAAAAAACCTTACTGACCGAGGCCGGGCAGAAGATCGGCTACGACTACCTGCTGATCTGCACCGGTCCCAAGTTGGCCTTCGAGGAAGTTCCGGGCCTCGGTCCGGATCCTGGCCACACCCAGTCCGTCTGCACCGCGCCCCACGCGACCGCAGCCTGGGCCGCCTACCAGGACTTCCTGGCGCATCCGGGACCGGTTGTGATCGGCGCGGCGCAGGGCGCGAGCTGCTTCGGTCCCGCTTACGAATTCGCGATGATCCTCGACGCCGACCTGCGCAAACGCAAGTTGCGCGACAAGGTGCCGATGACCTTCGTCACCAGCGAACCCTACATCGGGCACATGGGCCTGGGCGGCGTGGGCGATTCCAAGGGGCTGATGGACTCGGAAATGCGCCAACGCCATATCAAGTGGGTGACCAACGCCAAGATTGCCGACGTGCGCGCTGGTGAGATGTCCGTCGTCCAGCACGACGAGGACGGCAATCCCAAGAAGGAGTACGTGCTGCCATTCTCGTATGCGATGGTGCTTCCCTCCTTCAAGGGCGTGCCCGCCGTCGCCGCCGTCGAGGGCCTGTGCAATCCGCGCGGTTTCGTGATCGTGGACAAGCACCAGCGCAGCCCGAAGTATCCGGAAATATTCGCGGCCGGCGTCTGCGTTGCGATCCCACCCGTCGAAGTGACTCCCATCGCCACCGGCGCGCCAAA
>JBBRXD010000394.1:0-2010 GCA_038248775.1 Lysobacterales bacterium
AACTTCGAAGGCGCGAATCTGCGTGATGCCGACGTGCGCGGCGCCCGAATCGACGGAAGCATCCGCTGGATCAATGCCGATACGCAAGGTTGCAAGGGTTGCCCGGCCGCACCGGGTTAAAGGAAAACTTCTATAAATCCAGGCACGCCAGTTCTCTGGCGCCTGATCGGGTTACGGTCCCCGGAGTCCTCCTACATTCAAGTCCATGCCCGTTTCCTGTGCCCTTTAGGCATTGCCCTGCGTCCTCACCCTTGAGACGATTCAGCACGGCCACTCCCTGAAGCAGGCCGGATTGAACCGGCTGCATGATTCGGGTTTGAGTAAAAAAAAGGTGCTCAAGCCCAATAAGAACGGGCGCAAATGGCTATAAAAAAAGAGCGAAAACAGGGTTCGCATCAACTGCCCCGGATTTATTCAGGAGACATTCTTGCAGCGTCCACCTCCGCTCACTGCCTCACCCATTGTTCCGGAACGCCGGATACAGCGCCATGCCGCCGTCGACATAAAGCGTCGCGCCAGTCACGTAGTCGGACTCGTCCGAGGCCAGCCACACAGCGGCTTTGGCGACATCCTGTGGATTGCCGACGCGGCCATACGGAATCAGCTGCAGCAGTCGTGCTTCTTCATCCGGCGTGACCCAAGCGTCACGATTGATGTCGGTCTTGATGGCCCCCGGCGCAATCGAATTGACACGTATGCGCTGCGGCGCGAGTTCCTGCGCCAAACTCGTCATCAGCATCGCCACGCCGCCCTTCGATGCCGCGTAGTTGATGTGCCCGGCCCACGGAATGCGTTGATGGACCGACGAGATGCAGATAATTTTTCCGGCCGCGCACGAGCGCTCTGCCACCACGCCACGTCGCAAGAACTCGCGAGCGGCTTCGCGGGCACAAAGGAACTGGCCGGTCAGGTTGACCGCGATCACCTGCTGCCATTCGTCCAGGCTCATGTGCAACAGGTCGGCGTCGCGCTGGATGCCGGCGTTGTTGATCAAGATGTCAACGGTCCCGAAGGTCTGGACAGCCACGGCGAACATTGCCAGCACGTCGGGCTCGTGGCTGACATCGGCGCGTACCGCCAGGGCCTTGCCGCCGCCGGCGCGAATGCCTTCTGCAACCCGTTCAGCTGCTTCACCGGACCGGGCGTAATTGACGACCACGGTCGCGCCCGCCGCAGCGAGGGCACCGGCAATCGCTGCACCAATGCCGGTTCCGCCACCTGTCACCAGTGCGCATTGGCCTTCAAGCGGGTGTTTTGCATTCATGTTTTAAAGTTATCACGAAGCTTAAGAAACCGCCCTGCGCAGGGTTTTGCCGGCCGTTACGCTCGCCTGTGCCGCTTGATGGGCCACCACGCTGGAGTAACCCCATGAAAGTCGATCTTCCCATCAGCGATTACGCCTTGATCGGCGACTGCCATTCGGCGGCGCTGGTCTCGCGCGGCGGCTCAATCGACTGGTGCTGCCTGCCGCGCTTTGACTCCGACAGCTGCTTCGGCCGGTTGCTCGATGCGCGCGGCGGCGGTCATTTTTCGATTGCGCCGGCCGGCGCTTGCAAGACACGGCGCGAGTATGTGGGTGACAGCCTGGTGCTGGCGACGACGTTCGAATCGGATGCTGGCGCGGTGCGCTTGACCGATTTCTTCGCCATGCGCCGCGGCGGCCGCCACAGCCCTCGGCGCGAACTGGTGCGCACGCTGGAGGGTTTACGCGGGGTGATGCGGCTGCGCGTCGAGTTCGCGCCGCGCTTCGACTATGGCGAGATCGAGCCGTGGATTTACCGAGTCGGCGCAACGGGCCCGACGAACGCAACGGGGTATTGCGCGGTAGGCAGCAACGCCGGGCTGCTGCTGTCGGGCGATGTACCACTGAAACCCGACGGCGCGCATGCACTTTGCGCGGAGGTCGAGCTGCACGAAGGCCAGCGCCTGCGCCTGGCGATGCAGTTCGTCTCGCCCGAAGAGCTGCACGCCGGCCCGCTCACAGTGGCTGTCGGCGATGAAATCGATGCC
>JBBRXD010000395.1:0-2010 GCA_038248775.1 Lysobacterales bacterium
GTGCTCTATTCTTCCGACGACAACCGGCAAAAAGAGTTTCTGGAGAAAGCCGAAGCGGGCATGCTTTCGGTGAATCGGGCTCGCCCCGCATTTTCTTCCGCTGGCCCGTTTTCAGGCTGGAAAGCGTCAGGCCATGGCGCGGCCGAGCACGGCCGTTGGAACCGCGACTTCTATACGCGTCCGCAAGTCGCTTACTAAGACACGGAAATCCGGGGAAAAATGGTGGGCGTGGCAAGGATTGAACTTGCGACCCCTGCGATGTCAACACAGTGCTCTACCACTGAGCTACACGCCCACTCTAGGGTCCGCCGCTGCTTCGCGGCGTGAACATCTGGCGGGCCTTTAGGAGAGGAAATCCGCGAGGGCAAGGCCCTTAAAGGCGTCCGTGCTGATCTTCGCTCTGAAACATGCGATCCACCTCTGCAACAAGGTCCTTGAGGTGGAAGGGCTTGGACAGCAGTTTCGCTTCCGGCGTCGTCTTGCCGGCCTGCAATGCGACCGCTGCGAATCCGGTAATGAACATCACGCGGATCGCAGAATCGATCGAGCTCGCCTTCTGCGCCAATTCGATCCCGTCCATTTCTGGCATGACGATGTCGGTCAGGAGCAAGTCGAACTTGCCCGCCTGGAGTAACGGTACCGCTTCGGTACCGCAACCCACCGCCTCGACGTAGTAACCGACGCGCTGCAGCGCACGCTGCAGATATTCGCGCATGGACGTATCGTCTTCGGCAAGGAGAATGCGGATCATGGGCATTGCTATGCATCGAACGCGCGACTTTTTCTAGCGGGTCCGTCGCCGGGGTTCTTGCTGTCCTTAAATGGCACGGCTAGCGAAGGGACGTGGACCGCAGCGCTCTCCCACCACCCGAAATCTCGCCGCACCGCTCGGCGCTTCCGGTCGCGCTTTCAGTACCGCACTCGGGGCGCATTTATGCTGACTGGCTGCTCGCACTGGCCACGGGTGGTCAATCCGTGCTCGAGTCGCTTTCCGACCCTCTGGTCGATCGCCTGGCTTGGCGTGCGATTGCCGCGGGACATGGAGCAGTCGTCGCCCGTACGCCGCGTGCAGCGCTGGACTGCAACCGCTCGCCGGACGATATCGACCCTTCGGTGGTGACTGGGCCATTTCGCGCGCAGCCGACCTCTCGTGCCAAGGCTGGGCTGGGCGTCGTTCCCGACCGGACAGCACGCCATGGCAATCTGTGGAACCAAATGCTGTCGCGGATCGATCTGGAACGGCGGATCGAAGAGGCACATGGGCCTTACCATCGCGCGATCGAAGAAGCTTTGGATCGAATTGCCATCCGCCACGGCCAAGCCTTGCTGCTTGATTGCCACTCCATGCCAAAACGGCGCGGCCAGGCGGAATTGGTGATCGGCGACCGCCACGGCCTAAGCGCGGCACCATGGATATCGTCAGAGGCCGCGCGGATCGCGCGCAGCCAGGGTTGGGTGGTTGCCGTCAACCAGCCTTATGCGGGCGGCTTCATCGTGGAACGCCACGGGCAGCCGGAAAACGGCAGACACGCATTGCAGCTCGAGATCTGTCGTTCATGCTATCTGGACGCCGACGGCTTGGCTCCCGGCGCCGGTTTTGACCGGGCGGCACGACTGATCGAAACGATGGCGAATGACCTTGGCGCCGCAATGCTTCCCGATCACGCGATTGCAGCGGAATAAAAAAAGGCCACCCCGTTTCCGGGATGGCCTGAGTTCAGGGAGGAACGCACCTGGAAGATGCGTTGCCGGCCAAACGTTCAAGGGGTGGAAGCCCGCAAGACCGGCGTGATCCTCAAATGGTGTGCCGCGAGCGCGCTTCAAGCGTGCTTTGTCACCATCCGGCGCAACAAAGTCACGCTTCGGCGTCAGCCTTTGCGTCGGCCGTAGGCGCCTGTGCGACACCAAGTGGCCCCTTGCCCTGCTGAACCTGGCGATAAAATACTTCGCGAATCAGCGACAGGCTCATGAGATGCGCGAAGATGAGCGAGAGCATGCCGCTCTGGTTCA
>JBBRXD010000396.1:0-2001 GCA_038248775.1 Lysobacterales bacterium
CAAGCAGGCGCCGTGTCGCGACACTAAGCTCGCGCTGCAGCGCCAAGCCCGGCAGCGCAATATCCGCGGCAGGCACGTCTCCAATCCAGCTCGCAGGCAGATAGCGACGCCCCATCCGCGCATCCTCGCCGATGTCCCTGGCGATGTTGGTTAGCTGCATGGCGATACCAAGATCGATGGCAAAAGGCTTCGCGCGCGGATCCCGGACATCGAGCACCGCACACATCATCACGCCCACGGTTCCGGCAACTTGATAAGCGTAACGAAGCAGCGCCGCTTCGTCGGCGACCCGCACCGCTGAAAGATCGCTCTGGACGCCGTCCAGCAGGGCGATGGCTGGTGCGAGCGACATGTCCGTGCTGGCGTGAAGCGCCAGCATGGCCTCGGTCCAGGGATCTTGCGCGCGGCCACTGACCAGGGAGCGGCGCACCGCTTCAAGTGCCGCCATCGCCGTCAGGGGATCGCAGGCCTCGTCGGCCAGGTTGTCCACGTGGCGGCAGAAGCCATAAAGCACAGCCGCGCGCTCGGCATGCCGGGGGCCGAGCAACTGGCTCGCCAGGTGAAAGGTTTTTCCGTGCCTGCGCAGCACCGAGCGTGCGGCGTCCACGCTGCCCGGTTGCGCCGCCCGATCGAGCGCGATGGCGTTCACGCAAGGGCCAAATCGAGTGCAGGCCGGTCAAGTGGCTCGGTAGCTGCCGGAAGCAGGCGGTCGACGACTTTCGCAGAACAAAGCACACCCGGCAGACCGGCGCCCGGGTGGCTGCCAGCGCCGACCAGATACAGATTGCGTGGGCCTTCACCCCGGTTATGGAATCGAAACCACGCAGACTGCGTGAAAACGGGCGCGATCGAAAACCCCGCGCCAGCCGGTGACAGGTAGCGGGTTTCAAAGTCCTCCGGGGTCATGAAGAAATCGGCGCGAATGGACTGCGTCAATCCGGGCAGGATGGTGGCGTCCAGGGCAGCCACGATCCGGTCGCGCAGCCGGGGAGCTTGCGTGGCCCAGTCGATGCCCGCCGTCAGGTTGGGCACGGGCACCAGCGCATAGAAGCTGTCGCAACCAGCAGGTGCAAAGCTGGGGTCGGTCGCTGTCGGCCGGTGCAGGTAGATCGAGAAATCCTCGGCCAGCACCTTGCGATGGAAGATGTCATCGAGCAGTTCGCGGTAGCGCGGCCCAAGCCATATCGTGTGGTGGGCGACCTCGGGATACTGCTGGCTGGTGCCGAAATAAAGCACGAACAAGCCCATGGATTGCTTGCAATGCCTGGCCTTTATTTTCGCCGAGCGATTGCTGGCGGACTTCGGCAGCAACTTCTCGTAAAGATGCACCGGGTCCGTGTTGGACACCAGGTGATCAACCTCGATGCGTTCACCAGCTTCAGTGACGACCGCACTGACATCACCGGCGCTTACCTCGATGGATTCGACCGTGGTGTTGAGCCTGACCGTGATGCCTTGCTCGGACATTAGGCGAGCCAGTGCGTCCACCAGGGCGCCGGTACCGCCCATCGCAAAATGCACGCCGTGTGCACGCTCGAGGAAATGAATCAGGCCGTAGATGCTGGTGGTATCAAATGGATTGCCGCCGACCAGCAGCGGCTGGATCGAGAACGCCTGGCGGATCTTGTCGTGTTTCACGTAGCGGGCGACCATCTGCCAGACCGTGCGGTAGGCACCCAGTCTGACCAGATGCGGGATCTGTTTGAGCATGAAGCTGAAACGATGGAACGGTGCGTCGGCCAGAGCCGTGAAGCCAACGTCGTAGATGCGGCGCGATTGCTCCAGCAACGCGAGATAGCCGGCAGCATCGGGCGGATGGATCCGGGAAATCTCCGCGAGTGTCTTGTCGAGGTTGCCGCCATAATCAAACGTATCACCGTCGGGAAAATGGAACCGGTACCAAAGGGGTAGTGGAACGATGTCCACGTAGTCGGCTATTGACTTGCCAAACAACGCGAAAAGCTCTTCAAAAAGGAACGGCGCGGTCAGTACCGTCGGGCC
>JBBRXD010000397.1:0-1998 GCA_038248775.1 Lysobacterales bacterium
CCTGCAGGGCGCCGTCGTCGACGATTGCCGCGAACACTGCTTTTCCTGCGGCATCCTGGGCCAGTTCAAGGAAGAGCGCCGCGAGGTAGCGGACGACGCGTGGGGCTGCCCCGCGCTCGGCAAGGGGAAGCAGCACCAACCGGTCCACGCCATGCCCGTGCCCCTCTACTTCAACGAAGAGATGAGCCCGGAACTGGCGCTGACCGCCGGTCCGCGCGTGCCGCAGCGAAGCGCGCGGCAGGTAGCGTCTGACGTTTCCGACCCAGTTAAACCGTAGGGGCGACTCGCAATCGCATCTATTCCAACTAATTGGTAACTGGCTGGGCAAGCGGGCTATACTTGGGGCATGAACCCACCAAACGCTACCCTAACCCCAGCCGTGAACCCTGCCGGCGCGGCGGCCGGCCCGACGGCGCCGGAACTGATCGGCGATGTTGAAACGTTCCTGCGCGAGGCCATCGCGCAGTTGGAACCCGAAAGTAGCCCTCTTCCGCGCTCGGCGGGCCGCCCGCGCATCTTGCCGGCGCTCTGCTTGTGGTCGGGACTGCTGGTGTGCGTACTCCAGGGCTTCAGCAGTCAGTTGGAGATCTGGCGCTTACTCGCTGTGCGCGGCCTCTGGTCGTATCCGCGCTTCAAGGTGACCGACGAGGCGATCTACAAACGTATGGCGGCGGCTGGCCCGAGTGCGCTGGAGCGCCTGTTCGACCAAATCACTGCCTTGTTACAACTGCGCCTGACCCCTGCCGAGCCACCGGACTTGGTGCCCTGGGCGCCGGAGGTCTTTGCCCTGGATGCCACGACCCTGGATCAAGTCGCCCGCAAGCTGCCCGCGCTGCGCGGCGTGCCCGCCGGCGATGACCGTTTGCTGCCAGGCAAAGTGGCCGGGTTGTTCGATGTCCGGCGCCAACTGTGGCGCCGCATCCAGTACATTCCCGAGCCGCATGAGAACGACAAAGTGGCGGCGCCCGGCCTGGTTGCCGACCTGCCCAAAGGCAGTATGATCCTGGCCGATTTGGGCTATTTCGCCTTTGCCTGGTTTGATGCCCTGACCGCTGCCGACTACTCGTGGGTCTCCCGCTTGCGGGCCAAGACCAGCTACACGGTCATCCATACCTTCTATCAGGAGGCCGGCATCCTGGATGCGCTGGTCTGGCTCGGGGCGTACCGGGCGGATCGCGCCGGCCATGCCGTCCGGCTCGTCAGTATCCAGGTGGGTGACCGGGTCTTTGCCTACCTTACCAATGTGTGCGACCCACACCAATTGTCCGCCGTCGACATCGCCCGCCTGTATGGCCGGCGCTGGGATATCGAAATGGCCTTCAACCTGGTCAAAACCCACCTCAAATTGCACCTGTTGTGGTCCGGCAAGACCAGCGTCATCCTGCAACAGGTCTGGGCCGTCTTGATTATCTCCCAGATCCTGCATGCGCTGCATCTGGAAATCGCCCAGCGCGCCGGCGTCGATCCCGCGGAGGTCTCCTTGGCCCTCTTGGTGCGCTATCTGCCGATCTTGGCCCAGGATGGTCGCGATCCCGTGGCGGCCTTTGTCGAGCATGGCCGCAGCGCGCATTTCATCCGACCTTCCCGCCGCATCCAGCGCCAGGTACCTTGCGTGCCACCCGAGCACATCGTCCCCCTGCCGCCCGATGTGGAACTAGTCCGCACCCCGCGTCATCCGCAACGTAAATGCGGCCGGGGCGAGGCTCGCAAGTGATTAGTTGGAACAGATGCTCGCAATCGCCCGGCTGGCGCTGCGGGTCGCCCTGCGGTGGCAGCACGGCGCGCGCGGCAGAAGGGCGACCGCAAGTCGCCCCTGCGGACGGGGTTCTAAGAACGTTTCAAAGAAGTAGTTTGGAAGCATGCACGAAACATATGCACAGCGCATGAGGGTCTGGTTCACGACCGACGATACCGTAAAGTACGTCGGACATCTCGACATGCACCGCGCGTGGGAGCGGGCGCCGATGCTCTTTACGGCGCTCACCATTCTCGCGGTCG
>JBBRXD010000398.1:0-1990 GCA_038248775.1 Lysobacterales bacterium
GGTGGGCCTGGTGCAGGCCCAGCACGTGCTTGACGATGGACAGGCCCAGGCCAGTGCCGCCGGACTCGCGCGACCGGCTGGTGGATACCCGGTAAAAGCGCTCGGTCAGCCGCGGCAGGTGCTGCGCGGGTATGCCGAAGCCGGTATCGCGAACCGACAGCGCCGCGCCGCTGTCGTCGGTACGCCGCAATGAGATCTCGATCTTTCCGCCGGTGGGCGTGTAGCGGATGGCATTGCTGACCAGGTTGGAGAAGGCGCTATGCAATTCCTTTGATGAGCCCTGCAGGTCGCAACGTGCCTCGTCGCTGACGACCACCTGGTGACGACCCTGGCTATGGGCTTCGGCTTCCCGGCGCAGCGTTACAAGCATTGATTCCATCGGGATGGTTTCATCGCTCAGGTGGTCGCGGGCTTCGAGTCGGGACAGGGTGAGCAGGTCCTCCAGCAGTTCATTCATCCGCTGGGACTGCTTGCGCATTTCATCGAGCATTGGCGCCCATTCGGGGTTGTCGTCGGGGTCCATCATGTCCAGATAGCCGTGCACGACTGTCAGTGGCGTGCGCAGTTCATGCGACACATTGGCAACGAAATCCCGCCTGACCTGCTCGAGTCGCACCAACTGGGTCACATCGCGAACGACCACCAGCCACTGGTCTGGCGAATATCGAAGCAGGCGAAGGCTCAACCGCAGGTTTTCATCCACCGGCGAGGCTAGGTCCATCATCGGCTCATCGGTGTGTCCGCTGCGCAACCATTCGGCCACGCGCGGGTCGGTCCATGCGGCCAGGATCGATGTCTCGAGACTGTGGGGATATTGCAGGCCCAGCAAGCGCCGCGCGGCCTTGTTGAACCAGACCATGTGGAAGTCGCGGCTGTCCACGATCAGCGCGCCATCAGGCATCGCGGTTGCGGCCTGCCGGTAGGCGCGCAGCAGGCGGACCAGGCGACGTGCCCTGGCGCGGGTTTCCGTCTGTCGGCGATGGATGAGGGTCTCGAGCGCCGCCCACAAGCCCTGTCCGTGTACGGTGCGCAGTTGCTGGCGCCAGTCCAGGAAGCGCAATACGCGAAACAGCCGCCAGTAGCCGCGTGCTGCTACCAGGGCCGTGGCGGCCAGCAACATCCATGCCATCTGGCCCGACCACCAGCCAATACCGATCGCTACCGAATACAGCAGCACCGATCGCAACAATGACTGTCGCCATGCCAGGCGCATCAGCAGGGATCGGCGGAAGCGCTGGTCAAGCATCAAGGCAAGTTGGAGAAGCGATAGCCGGAGCCGCGTACGGTCTGCACCATGTCCTGCAGGCCGCTGGGTTCCAGCGCCTTGCGCAGCCGCCGGATATGCACGTCCACGGTGCGCTCCTCGACATAGACGTTGCCGCCCCAGATATGGTCGAGCAACTGCGTGCGGGTGTAGACGCGATCGGCATGGGTCATGAAGAAATGCAGCAGCCGGTATTCAGTGGGGCCCACGTGCAGGGGCTGGTCCTTGGCGTAGACGCGGTGGGCCGCGCCGTCGATGCGCAGCCCGCCCACCGACACAGAACCGTCATCTTCGTCTTCGCGCGACCGGCGCAGTACCGCCTTGATGCGGGCCAGCAGTTCGCGCGCGGAAAAGGGCTTGACCACATAATCGTCGATGCCCGACTCCAGGCCGCTCACCCGATCATTTTCTTCGCCGCGGGCGGTCAGCATGATGATCGGAACATCGCGGGTCAGGTCGTCCCGGCGCCAGCGTCGGGCCAGTTCCAGGCCGCTGGCACCCGGCAGCATCCAGTCCAGCAGGATCAGGTCGGGCACCCGGTCCGCAATGGCAGCCGCGGCCTCGCGCCCGTCGCCGGCATGCACGGGTTCGTAATCGCCTTTGCGCAAGGCGAAGGCCACCATGTCGCGGATGGCGGGCTCGTCGTCGACTATCAGGATGCGTTTTTGCACTTCCGTACCGTGTCATTTGCAGGCGTTGGGTGCAAGTAGATAAAACTTTTGTGAC
>JBBRXD010000399.1:0-1981 GCA_038248775.1 Lysobacterales bacterium
CCGTGGTCGAATCGGTGAAAGCCGCCTCCGACGTGTACAGCCCCATCTCGGGCAAGGTGATCGCGGTCAATGACGCCTTGGCCGACAAGCCCGAAACCATCAACGAAGATGCCTACGGCGAAGGCTGGATCCTGGTCGTGCAGCCCGACGACATGGAGCAGATGAACGAGCTGCTGTCGCCCGATGATTACGCCGAGTTGATCGAAGGCGAAGACCACTGATGCCGTTCGTGCCGCATACCGAATCCGACGTCGCCGCCATGTTGAAGGCCATCGGCGCCAACAGCATTGATGACCTGTTCGACGAAATTCCGTCTGACCTGATCATCAAGTCCCTGGCCAAGGTGCCCGAGACCGCCAACGAAATGGAAGTCGTGCGCCTGATGCGCGCGCGTGCGCGGCAGGACGAGACGATACTGAACTTCGCCGGTGCCGGCGCCTACGAACACCACATCCCGGCCGCCATCTGGCAGCTGGTTGGTCGCGGCGAGTTCTACTCGGCGTACACGCCCTACCAGGCCGAAGCCAGCCAGGGCACGCTGCAGCTGATCTACGAATACCAGACCATGATGACCCGCCTCACCGGCATGGACATCAGCAATGCCTCGATGTACGACGGTGCGACCGCGGTTGCCGAAGCCGTGCTGATGGCCGAGCGCAGCCAGAAGAAGGGCGGCGCGCATCGCGTGCTGGTGCCCGAGTCGTTGCACCCCGCGTATCGGCGCACGCTGAAAGCCATCATCGAGATGCAGGGCATCGAGATCGTGACGCTGCCGTGCCCAACCGGGCGTCTCGAACTGTCGACCCTGGAATCGGTGCAAGGCGAGTTCACCGCGCTGGTCATCCCGCAGCCGAATTTCTTCGGCGTGCTGGAGGAAGTGGATGCGTTGACCGACTGGGCGAAGGCGCGCGGCGCGCTGGCAATTGCCGTGGTCAACCCGATGTCGCTGGCGCTGCTCAAGGCGCCTGGACGCTGGGGCGCGAACGGCGTGGACATCACCTGCGGCGACGGCCAGCCGCTGGGCGTGCCGATGTCTTCAGGCGGGCCGTTCTTCGGCTTCCTGGCTTGCCGCAAGGACATCGTGCGCAATATGCCGGGCCGCATCGTCGGCCGCACCACCGACGTGGACGGCCGCGTGGGCTACGCGCTGACCCTGCAGGCGCGCGAGCAACACATCCGTCGCGCCAAGGCGACGTCCAACATCTGCACCAACCAGGGCCTGCTTGTGACGGCCGCCACGATCTACATGGCCCTCACCGGCCCGGAAGGACTGCGTCGCGTGGCCTCGGCGTCGGCGTCCAACCTGCACGCGCTGCGCGCCCGACTGGAAAAGATCCCCGGCGTGCGCGCCCGCTTCGACGGCCAGGCGCATTTCCACGAAGCCGCGTTCGACTTGCCGAAGCCGGCACAAGCAGTCGTCGAGAAACTTGCCGGGCTGAGAATCCTGGCTGGCGTTGCGTTGGGTCGTGACTACGCCGGAATGGATGGCGTGCTGCTCGCCTGCACCACCGAAACCAAGACGGCAGCGGACATCGAGAGCTTCGCGCTTGCCCTGGAAATCGCTCTGGCCTGAGTCGGATCGGGAAAAAAATCCGCGCACTTTTGCATTTTTGGCGTATTCGGCGCCATTTTCCCAACCGCTGAAAACAGTCCGCTTCATGCCTCGTTTCGGCGCGCCGATCGACATCGGCGCGCATCCTTTGCAGCGGCGCGCATCGTGTCGCGAATTCGCCGATTGCATTTAAACCCGGCAAATACCGCATTTTTTTTTAACGCGCGACGAAGCAGGCGTTGCCAACGGGAGAAATAGCACTCGCCAATGGCGACGACGTACCGCTCGCCGCCGGGATCGAACCCGAAAATATTTCCGTAAAATAGTTGACATCGTAAAATCACGTGATTAGCTTTCGCCCAGCAGACACTTACTGCGGAAGAGAGTCATCACGAAACAGTCAACAACTCGCTACTCCCTGAAGACCTC
>JBBRXD010000400.1:0-1979 GCA_038248775.1 Lysobacterales bacterium
CCAGTCGCGGGCCAACGGCCTGGATCCGACCTGGGTTGCCGGGCAGATGCGCGCTGAGAGCAGCTTCATGCCGCGCGCGCGATCGGCGGCCGACGCCCGTGGCCTGATGCAATTGCTGCCCGGCACCGGCGCCTTGACGGCGAAGCGCTTGGGCCTGCCCTGGGCCGGCGGTGACAGCCTTTACCAGCCGGAAACCAATATCCGCCTGGGTACCGCCTACCTGCGGCAGATGCTCGATCGCTTCAACGGGTTGCCGTACCTGGCCATCGCCGCCTACAACGCCGGCCCCGCGCCGGTCCAGCGCTGGCAGCTTGCGCGGGCCTCGCTGGAGCCGGATTTTTTCATCGAAGCCATGCCCTACAAGGAAACCCGCGAGTACGTGGCGCGGGTGCTGGCCTTCAGCGTGGTTTACGATTGGCGCCTGAACGGCGATGCGACTGGGCTCAGCGAGCGGATGCTGGGCCGGTTGCCCACCGACCGGCGCGCGCGTCGCCCCTTCGCCTGCCCAAATACGAGCGCCCAGACCCAATGATCAAGAAAAACATCGTCGTGCTTGGCGGATCCGGTTTTGTCGGACGCCGGCTGATAACGCAGCTCGCCGCGGAAGGCCATTCCATCAAGCTGCTCAGCCGCAACCTGGCTGCGCATGCCGACCGCCTGGTGCCGCCGGGCGTGATGCTGCATCGCGTGGACGTGCACGACGCCGCGCAACTGCGCGCCGCCATCGACGGCAGCGACGTGGTCATCAACCTGGTCGGCATCCTCAATGAATCAGGCGATGACGGTAGCGGCTTCCATCGGGTGCACGTGACCCTGACCGAAAGCGTCATCGCCGCCTGCGAGATGACGGGCGCGCGCCGCCTGTTGCAGATGAGCTCGCTCAATGCCGGTCGCGGCGAAAGCTACTACCTGAAATCGCGCGGCGAGGCCGAAGCCGCGGTCAAGGCCTCGGGCCTGGACTGGACCATCCTGGAGCCATCGGTCATCTTCGGGCCCGGCGACGGCTTCTTCTGCCGTTTCGCCGCGCTGCTCAAGACATTGCCGGTAATGCCGCTGGCTTGCGCCGACACCAAGTTTGCGCCAGTGCATCTCGATGACGTGGTTGCCGCCTTCAGCAAGTGCCTCGACGACCCGCGCACCATCGGCGAGGTTTACGAGTTGTACGGACCCGAAATCTACACGCTGCGCCAGATCGTGAAGATGACCGCGCGCCAGCTCGGTCTGACTCGCGTGGTGGTGCCGCTGCCGGACTTCATCGGTCGCGTGCAGGGACTGGTCTGCGATTTCATTCCCGGCAAGCCGTTCTCGTCCGACAACTTCCGGTCCTTGCAGACCGATTCCGTGGGCGGTATCGACGGACTGCACCGGTTGGGCATCACGCCCGGGCATGTCTCGCGCCTGTTGCCCGACATCCTCGGCCACGACGACGACAAGCAGGCGCGCCTGGCCCGATACCGGGCAATGCGCTGACCGCAATGAAGACCTACCTGGTCGGCGGCGCCGTGCGGGACCGGTTGCTCGGGCTCGATGGCAGCGACCGCGACCACGTGGTCGTCGGCGCCACGCCCGAACAGATGCTGGCCGCAGGCTTCCGGCCGGTCGGCAAGGACTTTCCGGTTTTCCTGCACGCCAGCACCGGCGAGGAATACGCTTTGGCGCGCACCGAGCGCAAGACCGCGCCGGGCTATCGCGGCTTCGTCTTCCATGCCGATGCCTCGGTGACGTTGGAGGAAGACCTGGCGCGCCGCGATTTCACCGTCAACGCAATCGCGCAGGACGAATCGGGCGCATTGCTGGACCCTTATGGTGGCCAGGCCGATTTGCAAGCACGCGTGCTGCGCCACGTGTCGCCGGCCTTCGCCGAGGATCCGGTGCGGATACTGCGTGGCGCGCGTTTCCTGGCGCGATTCGCCCCGCTGGGTTTCAGCGTCGCGCCGGAAACTTTGCAACTGATGCGCGAAATGGTCGAACGCGGCGAG
>JBBRXD010000401.1:0-1978 GCA_038248775.1 Lysobacterales bacterium
CATGGCGAAGTTCGTCCGCAGGACAAACTGGCGATGGTGACGCGCCTGAAGGCGGAAGGTCGCCACGTCGCGATGGCTGGCGATGGCATCAACGACGCGCCCGCACTGGCGGCCGCCGACGTCGGCATCGCCATGGGCACCGGCACCGATGTGGCGATGTCCAGCGCGCAACTCACGCTGGTGAAAGGTGACCTGCGCGGCATCGCCCGGGCCCGCGCGCTGTCCGAAGCGACGGTAGCCAACATGAAGCAGAACCTCGGCTTTGCCCTGCTCTACAACAGCCTGGGCGTGCCCTTGGCGGCCGGGGTGCTTTACCCGGCTTTCGGCCTGATGCTGTCGCCCATGGTCGCCGCCCTGGCCATGAGCCTGAGCTCGGTGTCGGTGGTGGCCAACGCGCTACGCCTGCGCAATGCCTGACATGAACCGGCCCGGCAAGGCTCGCGTCCCCCGCCCGGACATGATGAAATGAGGAACTTGAAGCGGGGGTGCCACGCCTTAACCGGGCGGGGCTGAGAAATACCCTTCGAACCTGATCCGGCCAGCACCGGCGTAGGGAAGCTTCGAAGCAGGGTTCTAGCCTGCTCCGGTGCCGCCGCTTCGTTTGCCACACAGGACGAATGCCATGAATGCCCAGCCTACCGAACTGCTCCGCCAGGCGCAGGAACTTTCCGAATCCGTCATCCAGCCGATCCTCGGCTCGAAGAAGGTCTACATCGAAGGCTCGCGCCCCGACATCCGCGTGCCAATGCGCGAGATCGCGCTGGCCAATACGCCCAAGACCTTCGGCACCGAGCTCAACGCGCCCTTCAGCGTGTACGACACCTCCGGCCCCTATACCGACCCGGACGCGAGCATCGACCTGGGCGCGGGGCTGACCGCGCTGCGCGCGAAATGGATCGAAGAACGCGGCGACAGCGAATTGCTGGGCGCGCTCAGTTCCGAATTCGGCCGTGGCCGCGAAACTGACACGCGCCTCGACCCGGTCCGCTTTGCCCACCTGCGCCATCCGCGCCGCGCCAAGTCGGGCATGAATGTCTCGCAGATGCATTACGCGCGGCGCGGCATCATCACGCCGGAGATGGAGTTCATCTCCATCCGCGAAAACCAGCGCATGGACGCCATCCGTGAAGCCCACCTGCTGGTGCAGCACCCGGGTGAAAGTTTCGGCGCCAATATCCAGAAGGCGATCACGCCCGAATTCGTTCGCAGCGAAGTCGCGCGCGGCCGCGCCATCATCCCGGCCAACATCAACCATCCGGAACTTGAACCGATGATCATCGGCCGCAATTTCCTGACCAAGGTGAATGCGAATATCGGCAATAGCGCGGTGTCCTCCGGCATCGCCGAGGAAGTGGAAAAACTGGTGTGGGCAATCCGCTGGGGCGCCGATAACGTGATGGACCTGTCCACCGGCAAGCACATCCACGAAACCCGCGAGTGGATCCTGCGTAATTCGCCGGTGCCGATCGGTACGGTGCCGATTTACCAGGCGCTGGAGAAAGTCGACGGCAAGGCCGAAGACCTCACCTGTGAAATCTATCGTGACACGCTGATCGAACAGGCCGAGCAGGGCGTGGACTATTTCACCATCCATGCCGGCGTGCGCCTGCGCTATGTGCCGCTGACCGCGAAACGGGTCACCGGAATCGTTTCCCGTGGTGGCTCGATCCTGGCCAAGTGGTGCCTTGCGCATCACAAGGAGAATTTCCTCTACACGCATTTCGAAGACATCTGCGAAATCATGAAGGCCTATGACGTCAGCTTCTCGCTGGGCGACGGCCTGCGCCCGGGCTGCATCGCCGACGCCAACGACGCCGCACAATTCGGCGAGTTGGAGACCCTTGGCGAGTTGACGAAAATTGCCTGGAAACATGACGTGCAAACCATGATCGAAGGCCCCGGCCACGTGCCGATGCACCTGATCAAGGAGAACATGGATCTCCAGCTCGAATGGTGCAAGGAAGCACCGTTCTACACG
>JBBRXD010000402.1:0-1978 GCA_038248775.1 Lysobacterales bacterium
GATTTGCCACGACTGTGGCTACAGCGCCATCTGCAAGCGCTGCGATGCCGCGATGACGGTGCATGGTTCCGGCCGCACATTGATCTGCCACCACTGCGGCGCGCGCGGACATCGGCCGCTGTCCTGCCCCGATTGCGCAAGTCTTGCGCTGCAGCCGCAAGGCTTCGGTACCGAGCGCATCGAGGAGGCTCTGGCAGCGCGCTTTCCCGACGCCGTGCTGATGCGCATCGATCGCGAGACCACGCGCCGCCGCGGCGCACTGGAAAAAGCGCTGGAAGCATTCGGTGATGCGTCCGGCATCCTCGTCGGGACGCAAATGTTGGCCAAGGGCCACGATCTGCCGCGCCTGACCCTGGTCGCCGTGGTCGGCGTGGATGAAGGACTGTTCTCCGCCGATTTCCGCGCCGGTGAACGGCTCGCGCAATTGCTGGTGCAGGTGGCGGGCCGCGCCGGTCGCGCCAAGCTTGCCGGCGAGGTGTTGTTGCAAACCCATCATCCGGAGCATCCATTGCTCAATACCTTGCTGGCGGGCGGCTATCCGGCGGTCGCCGCCATGGCGCTGGCCGAGCGCGAGGCGGCGGGCTTCCCACCCTTCACCTTCCTGGCCGTGCTGCGCGCCGAAGCCCTGCGCGAGGGCGATGTGCAGGAATTTTTGCGCGGAGCCCGCGAAGCCTTCGCCGTCGCCCCGCAGGTGGAAGCCACCGCGCCGATGCCAGCGCCGATGGCGCGCCGGGCGGGTCGTTCGCGCGGGCAGATCCTGGTCACCGGCATGCAGCGCCCCGCATTGCAGTCGGCGCTGGCGGCGTGGATGCCGCGATTGTATGCCTTGAAATCAGCGCGCAAGGTGCGCTGGTCGATCGACGTGGACCCGGTGGATCTGTACTGATATGGGCGACAATGCCGTTTCCCCATTCCCTGCCGCGCGCGCCATGCCAAAGACCACGGTGATGTTTGCCACCTACAACGAACCGCAGTGGCTTGAGTGGGTGCTGTGGGGCTACGCCGCGCAGACGGAAAAAGACTTCGAGGTCATCGTCGTGGACGATGGGTCGCGGGACGACACGCGCGCCGTCATCGATCGCGTCCGGCCGCAGTTGCCTTACCGCCTGCGACACTTCTGGCAACCCGACGAGGGCTACCAGAAGTGCAAGGGAATGAATCGAGGCATCTTGCTGGCCGACAGCGATTACCTGATCTTTACCGACGGCGATTGCATCCCGCATCCCGAATTCGTGGCGCGCCACCTGCAGTTGCGCGCGCCCGGCCGGTACCTGACCGGCGGCTATTCCAAGCTGCCGTTGGAGCTGTCGCAGCGGATCACGAAGGAAGACATCTTGGCCGGGCGCGCCACCGATTACGACTGGCTGGCAGCCAATGGACTCGAGCGCCACACGCTAAAGCTCCGGGTAAAGAACGAAACGCTGCGCTCATTGCTCAACCGGCTCACGCCGGTCAAGCCGCGTCTGCATGGACACAATGCCTCAGCGTGGAAGGATGACGTCGTCAAGGTCAACGGTTGGGACGAGCGCATGCAATACGGCGGGCAGGACCTCGAACTGGGCGAGCGCCTGACCCACCTGGGCGTGGCGGGCAAGACCATCCGTTATTCCGCGGTGTGCGTGCATCTCGAACACAAGCGCGGTTACATGAAGCCGGAAATGCGCCAGCTCAATGACCGGATCCGCGGGGAAACGCGCGGCCAGCGGCTGACGTACACGTCGCACGGCATCGACAAGCACCTCGACGAAGCCAATCGGGCCGACTGACTCACGCCACGAACAGCGCCCGCATCTTCTTCAGCGCATTCGCCTCGATCTGGCGCACGCGTTCGGCGGACACGCCGTATTCGTCGGCCAGTTCCTGCAAGGTCGCCTTGGGCTCGCCCAGGAAACGACGCTTGAGGATGTCGCGCGAGCGCGGGTCCAGGTCGGACATGCCTTCGCGCAGCAGTTCCATCTGGCCTTCTTCGTGGTTGTCA
>JBBRXD010000403.1:0-1947 GCA_038248775.1 Lysobacterales bacterium
ATTTTCCCCAAGTCCACAATTACACAGGGATTCGAACCTGCTCGTCGTCTCGTCCGTTTTGAGGTCGGACAGTGAGGTCTGACCGATCTTCCTTTCGCCGCGGAGCAGGATTTTGTGGGGCGGTTGGGGGTCATTTCAGAGGAGAAACGCGGCCCCGGCGAGGTTGAGTGAGACGACGTTTCCCGGGCATTTTTAGGGACAACTTGGGCGCGTGCAGCGTCGGCAAAACCGCCAGGATCTCCTGTTGCGCGGCGGCGAAAGAATCCGGCAGCCGCCACAGGGCGAGCTTGCGCTCCCCGAGGCCGACCAGGCGCACGCCGTTGAGCCGGGCGACCGCATCCTCGACGGTGAGCCCCATCGGAGCGATCCGCCGGTCCAGGGCGCGCACCAGCTTCAACGCGAGCATCGTCACCAGCGCGTGGCCTTCGGTGCGGGCGGCTTTGCGCAGGAAAATCGGGCGGATTTCCAACAGCCCGGTCTTCATGGTGCGGAAGTCGCGCTCGACGTCCATCAGGCTCATATAACGCGTATGGACCGTGCGCGTATCCGCGGCCGCGGCGGGCACATCGGTTTCCAACACGTAGCAGCCGTCCAACAGGGCCAGGTCCGCGGCTACGGCTTCGTCTTTGCTCCAACTCACGCTGCGCTCGTCGACCTTTATAGTGAGCCAGGCCGAAAACCCATAGTGGTCGATCCAGCCTTGCGCCTGCTTGCGCAGGGTCTCGACTTTCGCGCGCGGCTTTTGCGCGAGCCGCGCATTGCCGGCGGCCAGCCGTTGCTCGAGGCGTTGATCTTGGCTGAGCCGGCGCTGCCGGTCCAGCTCGCGGGTCGGGGGATTGCACCGCAGGATCAACCGGCGGCCCTCGTAATTCACCGCCGCCGGTTCCTCGTCGAAGAGCTCGGGACTGAGCGCTTGGTTCGCCAGCAGTTTTCGGATCTGCGGATCGGTCAGGGCCGTCACATACCGGTAGCCGGCCGCGCCCAGCGCCGCCTTGCCCATTTTCTTGATCATGCCCCGGTCGCCGACCACCACGATTTCCTTCGCTTCGAAACGCACTTTCAGTTTTTCCACCGTCGGCTGGAAGCTCTGCGGATCGCCGGTGTTGCCGGGATATAATTGAATCGAGAGCGGTTCGCCCTGCGCATCGGTCAGGAGGCCCGCGACGACTTGTTTCTTATAACGTTTGCCATCGCGATTATAGCCGTGGGCGGCGAGTTCGTTGCACTGCCCCTCGAAGTAGGAACTGGTGACATCATATAAAAACGTCGCTCCGGGTTCGAGCTTCGGCGCCAACGCCCGCTCGATGCGCCCCTGATTGGCCTGCAGCCAGTCCAACGCGCGATATAAATCGTCTTCGTCAAAGGAATCCAAACCCAGCACCTCGGCCACCGCGTGGTCCTCGGCCCAGCGCACCGCCGCCAGCCGGCTGCCCTGCCAGGCGACGCGGGCGTAGATCATAAACAGGGCCAGTTTCGCCGGCCGATCCGGGCCGAGGGCCGCGACCAGGCCCAGTTCGCTGGCGAGCGCGTGCAAGCCGGCCAGCACCCCGTAGCAGGGGCCGACATGCACCGGCGGAGCAGCGCCGGTGGGCACCTTGCCCTGGCAAAATTGCTCGATCAAGGCGATGAGCGGCTCCGGCAAGCGCGACAGATTGGCGAGCGTGTGATGCACGACCCGAGTTTTGACCGGCGCATCCTTCGGCGGGCGGCCCGGCGGGCGTATCACCGGTTCCCGCACGCCCTCCACCAACAACACCGAACCGTAAGTCTTCCCGCCCTGGACGCTGCGATTGCGCTTGATGAACATGCTCCGACGCTGGCGCGCGCGCAGGCAGAGGGCAAGTAGATTAGGCCACCTCTAGAGACAACACAAAATAGCCTCGTTTACAATCGCAATTAATGGAATTAATTCCCCTAAATGAGGGAAGATCCGTCAGACCTACGGCG
>JBBRXD010000404.1:0-1937 GCA_038248775.1 Lysobacterales bacterium
CATGATCCGCGAACTGTTCGCCAACTACCAGAAGGCCCATCCGGTCACCGATGCCGACCTGAAGGCCGAATACGACAAGTTCGCGGCGGCCAACGGCGGCAAGGAATACAAGGCGCGCCACATCCTGGTCGAAAAGGAATCCGAAGCGACGGCGATCATTGCCAGCCTGAAAAAAGGCGGCAAGTTCGAGGACATTGCCAAGAAGCAATCGAAGGACCCCGGGTCCGGCGCCAAGGGCGGCGATCTGGACTGGGCCAACCCGTCCAGCTACGTGCCCGAGTTCACCGAAGCCCTGCTCAAGCTGAACAAGGGCCAGATGACCGACACGCCGGTCAAGTCGCAGTTCGGCTACCACGTCATCCGGGTGGACGACATCCGCTCGGCACAACTACCCGCGTTCGAAGAAGTCAAGCCGCAGATTGCCCAGCAGATGCAGCAGCAAAAGCTCGGGGCCTTTCAGGAAGAATTGCGCAAGAAAGCCAAGATCGAATAAGCAGCACGCTGCTTCCCCCAAAAAAAACGCGGCCGGGGCCGCGTTTTTTTTATGCACGGCCCGGCATCACACCCGTGGCGGATCGGTTTCCCGCTGTGGATGGCGGTGTTTCGCAATACCCTTGATGAAGGTCTCGGCGGCATCGGCTGCACTTTCTGAAGCCGCGACGATCAGGCCGGTGTCGGGCTTGCCATCGGGCAAGGTGGTCGGTACGCCCGCTTTTTCAAGCAGTGCGCTTGACGCGCCCAGCACCAGTATGGTCTTGCAATGGCGGTACTGGTCCTTGATGAACTCCATCGTGTGCCCGTCCAGTGCCAGCGCATCGACACCCACCTGTCCGTCCGGAAGCACCAGCGCATCAAACAGGAAACCGGGCTCGTTTTCAAGCGAGGCATCGGCGTCCAGCATGTCGCCTTCCGCCGTGGCCACGGCCCCGATGCGCGGTGCCACCAAACGCGGAACCGCGCCCTCCGCCAGCAAGGCCGCCTGCACCTGCGCCAGCGACTCGCCCATGACACCTGGCGCAATCAGCAAGGCAATCTTCCTGCCCCTGATGCTGCCGTCACCGGGTCGGGCCATGAGCGACAGCATGGGTGAAACGGTCACCTCGGGCGCTGCCGGCTGGGCCAGCGCAAGCGGCATGGCGTCGGGCAGGTGCTGCATGCCAAGTCCTGCCGCCACTTTCTCCGCCAGTTCTTCCGACGCATTGCGCAGCATGGACACGGTGCGCTGGCGAATCGCCGGAACCGTGACCTTGCTCAACTCGAAGCGAAAGGCAGCGGCAATGTGCGCCTTTTCGGCCAGCGTCTGGCTTTCGTAAAACAGCGTAGCCTGGGTGTAATGGTCGGCAAACTTCTCGGGCTTGCCGCGCACCATGCCTTCAGGCTGCATGGATTCGGCCCGCTTTGCCATCGTCACAAAGCCCTGGGCAGCGCCAGCCTGGAACGGGCAGCCGCCCGCCAGCGAGTTCGGCTCGTAAGCGACCCGCCCACGGGGAATCGCCTGGCGATGGATGCCATCGCGCTGATTGTTGTAGATCGGAGCGATCGGGGAATTGATCGGAATCTCGTGAAAGTTCGGGCCGCCCAGACGCGACAGCTGGGTGTCCACATACGAATGGTGGCGCCCGGTCAACAGCGGGTCGTTTGTAAAATCGATGCCCGGAACAATGTTTTGCGTTCCGAATGCCACCTGCTCGGTTTCGGCGAAGAAATTGTCCGGGTTGCGGTTGAGCACCATGCGGCCTACTGGCACCACGGGCACCAGTTCTTCAGGAACAATCTTGGTCGCGTCCAGGATGTCAAAGCTGAACTGCTCAGCCTGCTGCTCGGTAAAGATCTGCACCCCCAACTCGTATTCGGGGTAAGCACCTGACTCAATGCGTTCCCACAAATCGCGGCGATGGAAATCCGGGTCGGCGCCGGAAATCTTCACCGCCTCATCC
>JBBRXD010000405.1:0-1935 GCA_038248775.1 Lysobacterales bacterium
CCGATTGCGCGGTGGCGATCGGCAGGAAGCCGGCCGCCGTCACCAGGGTACCGGTCAGCATCGGGAACGCCGTGCTTGAATACGCAAAGCTGGCGGCGCTGAGGCGGTCGAGACCTTGTTCCATCTTCACCGCCATCATCTCGACTGCGATGATGGCGTCGTCCACCAGCAAACCCAGCGCCAGGATCAGTGCGCCAAGCGAAATCTTGTGCAGGCCGATGTTGAAGTAATACATCGCCGCGAAGGTCATCCCCAGCACCAGTGGAATGGACAGCGCCACCACCAGGCCCGCCCGCTTGCCCAGCGAGAAGAAGCTCACCACCAGCACGATCAACACCGCTTCCGACAGCGACCTGACGAATTCGGCGACCGAATCGCGCACGGCCGAGGGCTGGTCGGACACTTTGTGCAGTTTCATGCCCACCGGCAGCGTTTTCTGCAGTCGGGCGAATTCGGCGTCGAGGCTCTTGCCCAGGCCGATGATGTCGCCACCGCCCTTCATCGACACGGCGATGCCGATCGAGTTGTCGCCCAGGAAGCGCATGCGCGGCGCCGCGGGATCGGCAAAGCCGCGCTTCACCGTGGCCACGTCGCCCATGCGGAACGAACGGCCGCCGGCGCGGATCGGGAAATTGCGGATTTCATCCACGGTCTTGAAACCGCCGCTGACGCGAAGCTGCACGCGGTCGGTGCTGGTTTCGAAGAAACTGGTCGCGGCGACGGCGTTCTGGGCGTCCACGGCCTGTTGCACGGCCTGCAACGGAATACCCAGCGTGGCCAGCTTGGTGTTGGACAGCTCGATCCAGATTTTTTCTTCCTGCAGGCCGATCAGGTCGACCTTGGCAACGTCCCTGACGCGATGCAGGTCGAGCTCGATGCGCTCGGCGTAATCCTTCATCGTGGCGTAGTCGAAACCTTCCCCATTCAAGGCATAGATATTGCCAAAGGTGTCGCCGAACTCATCGTTGTAGAAGGGGCCGGCGATGCCCGCTGGCAGCGTGTGGCGGATGTCGCCGATCTTCTTGCGGACCTGGTACCAGAGCGCGGGGATGTCGCGCGAGTGCAGCGAATCCTCGGCCATGAACTGCACCAGTGACTCACCGGGCCGCGAGTAGGACCGGATGAACTGGTATTCACCCGTTTCCATCAGCTTCTTTTCAATTCGGTCGGTAACCTGCCGACCCACTTCCTCGGCGGTTGCGCCCGGCCAGAAGGTCCGCACCACCATGATCTTGAAGGTGAAAGGCGGATCTTCCGACTGGCCCAGCCGCTGGTAGCTGAAGCTGCCGATCACCGCCAGCACGATCATGATGAAAAGCACCAGGGTCTTGTTGCGCAAGGCCCAGGCGGAGAGATTGAATTGGCTCATGGCCGCCTCAGTTGCCCGAGGGCTTGGCAGGAACCGCGGCGCCGGCCAGTCGAACCGGTCGGTTGTCCCGATCGATGGGCGCGATCTTTTCGCCCTCGAGGACCAGGTGGGCGCCGGCGGCGACCACCCAATCGGTTGGCTTGAGCCCGGACAGGATCGGCACGCCGTCTTCGCCGAAAGCGCCGGTGCGCACTGGCGTGAGACGCAAGGTGGATGTCGCCGGATCCACTACCCAGACCGCCGGGCGACCCTTGGATTGCGTCAGCGCCGACAGCGGCAGGCGCATGCCTGATCCGGTCGCGGTTTGCGCGAAAACGCGCGCGCTTTGGCCCAACTCGACCGGCGCGCCGGCAGTGTCGAAACCGACCCGCGCGGAATAGGTTCGGGTCTGCGCATCCGCGGACGGTGAAATTTCGCGCAGCTTGCCTGGAAACCGCTTGCCCGATTCAGCCCAGAGTTCGACCGCCAGATCGCGGCCGACCGGGAAGCGACTGATGCTTTGCTCGGGCACGCTGATCAGCACTTCGCGCTCGCCATCCACGGCGAGCCCGAACACGGGCTGGCCC
>JBBRXD010000406.1:0-1927 GCA_038248775.1 Lysobacterales bacterium
GTTGGGCGCCTGTCGGGTTGGGGTGGTGCGGGGGGCGCGTGGGGGTTCGGCGCTGGGGGGGGGGGTTGGGCGGGGGCGGAGTGTGCGGGTATCATAGTGGGCTCAGCGCAAGGCAATGGCCTGCAATGTCCCCATTTTAGCTGCCAGGCCCGGCGGCCGGATTCTTTTTGGAGTGTACAGATGGCCTCTTACGGCATGAACGACGTCAAGCCCGGATCGAAGATCCTGGTCAACCGCGAACCGTGCGTCGTCACCGAGGCCGAGTACGTGAAGCCGGGTAAGGGCCAGGCCTTCACCCGCATCAAGTTCCGAAACATCAAGAACGGGCGCGTGGTCGAGATGACCATGAAGGCGACCGACTCGCTGGAGGCGGCCGACGTGATGGATACCGACATGCAGTTCCTGTATGCCGATGGCGAGTACTGGCATTTCATGCAGACGACGAGTTTCGAACAGGTGCAGGCCGATAAGGCTGCGGTCGGCTACAGCTGGCAGTGGCTGAAAGGTGAAGAGAACTGCGTCGTGACCTTGTGGAACGGCCAGCCAATCGCGGTTCAGGCGCCGAATTTCGTCGAACTCAAGATCGTCGAAACCGATCCGGGCGTGCGTGGCGATACCTCGGGCGGCGGCGGCAAGCCCGCCAAGCTCGAGACCGGCGCGATGGTTCGGGTGCCCCTGTTCGTGGGCCAGGACGAGAGCATCAAGGTCGATACCCGATCCGGCGAATACGTCGGCCGGGTGAAATAAGCCCACCGATGAGCGTCGAACCCCGGCAAACCTGCGACCAGTTCGTCGAAGCCGGCTGGATCGTTCCAGTCGTTCCGCAGGGCATGGTGCTTGAGGACCATGTGCTGGTGGTTGATGGCGAACTGATCACTGCATTGCTGCCAAGGGCTGAGGCATATGCGCGCTACGCGCCGCGCCAAGTCACGTCGCGACCCAATTCGGTCTTGATTCCCGGGCTGGTCAACGCACATACGCACAATCCGATGACATTGATGCGCGGCGTCGCCGACGACCTGCCCTTGATGCCGTGGCTAACTGAACACGTCTGGCCCATCGAAGCTGCCGTGATGAGTCCGGCCTTCATCGCCGACGGCGTGGAGCTTGCGGTGGCTGAGATGCTTCGCGGCGGCACCACCTGCTGCAACGAGAACTACTTCTTCCCCGACATGCAGGCTGCGACCTACCGTCGGCTTGGCTTCCGCGCCGTGGTCGGCATCCCCTTCATCGAATTCCCATCGGCATGGGCCGGCAGCGCCGCCGAATATTTCGACAAGGGCCTGGAAGTCCATGACAATTATCGACGCGACCCGCTGGTCAGCCTGAGCTTCGCGCCGCACTCGCCGTACACGGTGAACGACGACAGCTTCGAACGCATCCGCATGCTGGCCGAACAACTGGATCTGCCGGTGCACTGCCACGTGCACGAGACCGCGCAGGAAATCGAGGACTCCATCCGCCAGCATGGGCAGCGGCCGCTGGCGCGCATGGACCGCCTGGGCCTGGTCAACGAGCGCCTGGTCGCCGTGCACATGACCCAGCTCACCGATGCCGAAATCGCACAGTGCGCCGAGCGCGGCGTGTCGGTGGCGCACTGCCCGCAGTCAAACCTGAAACTGGCCTCGGGCTTCAGCCCGATCGAGAAGTTGCGCCGCGCTGGCGTCAACATCGCGATCGGTACCGACGGCTGCGCGAGCAACAACGACTTGGACATGTTCGACGAGATGCGCTGCGCGGCACTGCTGGCCAAGGGCGTGTCGGGCGATGCAACGGCGATGGACGCTGCGACCACCCTGCACGCGGCGACGCTCGGCGGCGCCAGGGCGATCGGCCTGGGCGACCGGATCGGCTCGCTTGAACCAGGCAAGCAGGCCGACCTTGCCTGCGTTTCGATGGACGCGCTCGAAACCCAGCCGCTCTATCA
>JBBRXD010000407.1:0-1926 GCA_038248775.1 Lysobacterales bacterium
AGGATGCGCGGGTCCGACACCAGCGCGCGCGCAATCGCCACGCGCTGCTGCTGGCCGCCCGACAATTCATTGGGCTTGTGGCTGGCGCGGTCACTCAGGCCGACCAATTCGAGTGCGACACTGGCCCTGCGTATCCGTTCACTGCGCGTCATATCGGTCAACAGCAACGGCAGCTCCACGTTCCGCAATGCACTCAGCACCGGCATCAGGTTGTAGCTCTGGAAAATGAAGCCGACGGTGGCCGCGCGCCAGGCGGCGAGCTCGTTGTTGCTGTGTTCCTCGATGCGGTCGCCGTCGATCGTCAGAACGCCGCCGCTGGGCGAATCCAGGCCACCGATCAGATTCAACAAGGTGGTCTTGCCCGAGCCCGACGGACCCATCAGCGCGACGAAATCACCTTCAGGAATGTCCAGGTCGATGCCGTGCAAGACCTCCACGGACTGCTTGCCGCGCGTGTAGGCCTTGGTCAGACCGCGGATTTCCACCAGCGGCCTCAGTGCGTCTTTCGAAGCGTTCATCGCCTACTCTTTTTTGATAGTGACGCGGCTGCCGTCCTTCAAACCCTTCGGCGGCGACAACACGACCGTCTCGCCGCCCTTCAGGCCAGCCGAGATCATCTGGTCCACATCGCGCACTTCGCCGGCCGTCACCGCCACCGCGGCGACCTTGTCGCCTTCCAACACGAACACCGAATTCTTGCCGTCGCTGGCCTGCACTGCGCGCGTCGGCACCCACACGCCGGTCGGCTTGGGCGCGCCGGGCTTGATCTTTTCCAGGAAGCTCACGCGAACGCCCATGTCGGGCACGATGCGCGAGTCCTTCGACGCCAGCTGGATGCGCACTTTCACGGTTGCCTTGCTGCGGTCGGCGGTGGGGATGATGGCAATCACCTCGCCGGGAATCTTCCACTCCGGATACGCGTTCAACACCGCTTCCACCGGCATCTTGGGCTGCACGCGGCCGATGTAGGCCTCGTTCACGTCCACCTGCACTTCCAGCGACTCCATGTCCACCAGGGTGCCGATGCCGGTGCGGATGGAGCCGCCGCCACCAGAGATGGGCGAAATCATTTCACCCGGCTGCGCGGCCTTGGTCACGATGACGCCCGAGAACGGCGCACGGATGACCGTGTTGTCCACGCCGATGCTGGCGATCTGCAACTGGTCGCGCGACACGGCGACCGCGCGCTGCAGCGACACCAGGCGCGCGGCGCGGGAATCGCGTTCGGCGATGGCGCTGTCGAGCGATTGCGCGGCGACCAGTTGCCTCGCTGCCAATTCCCGCTGGCGCACCAGGTTGCGATTGGCCAGCGTCAGCTGCGCCTGCGCCTCGGCCAGTTGCGATTGCGATGACGCGAGCTGTGCCTGCGACAGATCTTTCTGGGCACTGGCATCAATCGGGTCGAGCGTGGCGAGGATCTCGCCCATCGTCACCCGCTGGCCTTCCTCGATCATCACTTCGCGCACCTTGCCGGTGATCTTCGACGAGACGGTAGCGATGCGGCGCGCGGTGACGTAACCGGAGGCATCGAGCACCGAGGCCGGGCCGCCTTCCGCGGCCGATCGTGCCTTGGCGGTTTCCACTTCCACCGGCCGACGGCCCATCAGGAAGAAGACAACCACCAGCAACACCACCATCAGGCCCAGGATGGCGGGCCAGCGCCTGCGTTTCTTCGGCGCGGTGCCGCGGCGGTCGATGCGGAGTTCCTTCAACAGGTCGGCGGGGGAATTCATGGCGGGTCCGTGGTTACCAAGGCGTGCAGTGTGGATGACCGGCAGTGTGTATGGCGTCAAGCCACCTAACAACCTGCCGAAAGTAAGAATATGCGTGTGTGGGAGCGGGCGTGGGCGCGATGATTGTTGGGATAGCGGGCAAGGGCGCGCCCACACACGCGCCGGGTAGGGGGGGTAGCGGAACGCGAGGAGG
>JBBRXD010000408.1:0-1916 GCA_038248775.1 Lysobacterales bacterium
ATCGCGCGCCTTCGAAGAACAACTCGGCCAGGCGCAGCTGCCCTATCGTGTTTACGGCGGCCAGCGCTTCTTCGAGCGAATGGAAATCAAGGATGCGATGGCCTACCTGCGGCTGGTCGCCAATCGCGACGACGACGCGGCTTTCGAGCGCGCGGTGAACACGCCGCCGCGCGGCATTGGTGAACGCACGCTCGATGAAGTGCGCCGGATGGCGCGCGGCGGCGCGCAGTCCCTTTGGCGCGCCGCGCAACAAGCCAGTGAAAGCGGCCCGCTGGCCGGCCGGGCGCGCAACGCCCTGAAGGGCTTCATCGACCTGGTTGAATCGCTCGCCGTGCAAACGCCCGAGATGCAGCTGCATGAACAATTCGACCACGTGCTGGAACGATCGGGCCTGCGCATGCACTACACCGCCGAGTCCAAGGGCCAGCTTGATTCACGCGTGGACAACCTGGACGAACTGGTATCGGTAGCGAGTCGTTTTGAGCGCCGCGACGACGAGGAGTCGAACGAGAACATGACCGAGCTCGTCGCTTTCCTGGCCTACGCGGCGCTTGAAGCCGGCGAGGGCCAGGCCCAGGTAGGCGAAGACGGCGTGCAATTGATGACGCTGCACAGTGCCAAGGGCCTGGAGTTTCCCAATGTGTTCCTGGTCGGGCTGGAAGAAGGCTTGTTCCCGAGCTCACGATCAAGCGAGGAAAGCGGACGGTTGGAGGAAGAACGACGGCTTGCGTACGTGGGCCTGACCCGCGCACGCCAACACCTGACGCTCAGCTATGCCGAGTCGCGACGCTTGCATGGCATGGAGATGCTGGGCACTCCCTCGCGATTTCTGCGCGAAATTCCCGCCGCCTTGCTACGCGAAGTGCGACCGCGCGCCAACACCAGTCGTGCCGCCTATCCGCCTTCGTTTGCCAGCGCCGCACCGGCCGGCGGCCTGCGCCTGGGCCAACGCGTCAGCCACGCCACCTTTGGCGCTGGCGTAGTGATGGACAGCGAGGGCAGCGGTCCGCACGCACGCGTGCAGGTGAACTTCGAGAACGCCGGCGCAAAATGGCTGGTGCTGGCATACGCCAACCTGTCGCCGCTGTAAGGGCCGGCCAACAACCGGTCAGGGTGTGTTGGTGGTTTCGGGTGGGGTGGTGGTGGGCTCGCCCTGGTCCTTCTTGCGAAGCTTGCGCTTGGG
This sequence comes from Lysobacterales bacterium, assembly GCA_038248775.1. Taxonomy (GTDB): domain Bacteria; phylum Pseudomonadota; class Gammaproteobacteria; order Xanthomonadales; family Xanthomonadaceae; genus Arenimonas. The sequence goes on from JBBRXD010000408.1 coordinate 1,184, forward strand.
CGGATCGCACTTGTTGAAGACGCGGCAGGCGAAGCTGCGCTTGGCCTTCGCAACGGCCGGGTCTTCAACCTCGGCGACAGGCGCCGCCGCCGCCGCCGCGGCCGCCGCGGCGGCCGCTTCCTGCTGTTCGAGCGCCAGGCGCGCGGATTCTTCGTTCTGCTTGCGGGCTTCCGCGCGCGCAATGTCTTCCGCGCTCGGTTCCTTGGCGGCGCGCACGCGTACGCGATTGCGTTGCTCGTTGGGGCCACCGTGGCCGTAGCGAATGGTGACGACGGGGCCTCCCGCCAGCGCGGCATCGCCGGTCGCATCCGATGGCAAGCCGGTCGCGGCATCGGTCGCGGTTGGCGGCTCGTCAGATGCAGGGGTGACCGGAGTTGCGGGCGCGGCGGGTGTGGCGGCGACCGGAGCTGTCGCGGCGACGACGGGTACGGCGGGCACGGCGGGCGCTTCCGCCGGCTTGCCGAGGCCAGATCCCTTGCCGAAAACCATCCAGCCCGCGGCGCCAAGCATCAACACACCGGCTAGCACCAGGGCGTTGCGCGTAATGTTGCTTTTGGCTGCGGCTGCGGGTGCGGCAACTTCCGCGGTGATCCGCCCTGTTATCGGCTGCTGGCCAGACAGGCTCGAGCCACGCGATGAAACCACCGGCGGCGCCGAGGCCACCCTCGGTGGCGCGCCCGGCGTCAGCGGGGTGGGTGCGCCGATCAGGGTCGGGTTCGAGGCATTGGCGCCG
>JBBRXD010000409.1:0-1915 GCA_038248775.1 Lysobacterales bacterium
GCCGGAAATCTCGGCGCGGGCGCTCGAGTTCATCCGCTCGGGCAACTAGTCAGCGATTGCGCGAACTGAGCAGGTCGCGCAGTTCGGCTTTTTCCAGATCACCCAAGTTGCCCTTGAGCTGCAACTCTTCGATGCGTTGCAGGCGGGTCTGCTTGTCGAGCTGGCGCAGTGCGTCGAGGAATTCTTCCTTGCGTGTGGTCGCATCCCCGGGCAGGTCCATCGCCGCCAGCTTGCGCAGCGCCGCTTCCTCTTCGCGACTTTCGAAATGTTCAAGCATCGCCCCGGTGCCGATACCCGGGCGGTCCTGGGCAATCGCGATCATCTCCACCAGCAGCCCGATTCCCGGCTGGCGCAAGACACCGAACAGGTACGGCGGTTCCATCGCCAGTGCGAGGGATGGATCCTGCAGCAGGAATGAGATGGCGGCGCGCACCAAGCTCTGCTTGGGCGCCGGCGTACCGCGCGGGGGCCGCATGGACGGCGTGCGCGCGGCAGGCGCCTGCGCGGCGCGGGCGCCGACGCCAGTCAACTCGGTCACCCGCTGCTGCATCAGGTCGCGAAACGCACCATCGGGAATATTGGCGACATAGGGCTTCACCCGTTCGGCAAGGCGCGCCTTGCCTTCGAGTGAATTGAGGTTCACGTCGCGCGACAATTCATTGAAGAAGAATTCACTGAGCGAGGTGGCGTCGTTCAAGCGCGCATCGAATCCTGCTGAACCTTCCTGGCGCACGATACTGTCCGGATCTTCGCCTTCCGGCAAGAACAGGAAGAAGGCCTGGCGGCCGTCTCGCATGCGCGGAAGGATCGATTCAACCGCCTTCCACGCGGCACCGCGCCCGGCGCGGTCGCCATCGAAGCAGAAATAGACATCGGCCGCATTGCGAAACAACAGCTCCGCATGGTCGGGCGTAGTCGCGGTGCCCAGCGTCGCCACGGCCTGGGTTATCCCGTACTGGAACAAGGCCACGACATCCATGTAGCCCTCGACCACGATCAGCCGCGGGATCTTGGCGTGCGCCTGCCGCACCTGCCACAGGCCGTAAAGTTCGCGGCCCTTGTGGAACAGCGGCGTTTCGGGCGAGTTGAGATATTTCGGGCCGTCTTCCTTGTCCAGCACACGCCCGCCGAAAGCGATCACGCGGCCGCGGCGGTCGTGGATGGGGAACATCACGCGATCGCGGAACTTGTCGTACACGCGGCCGTTGTCGCTGCGCGAGAACATGCCGGTTTTTTCCAGCAGCGCGAGCCGGCGTTCGTCCGTGCCCAGCGCCGATTTCAGTCCGTCGAAGGAGTCCGGGGCATAGCCCAACATGAAGCGCGCGCGGTTTTCCGCATCAACACCGCGCTTGTCGAAATACCCACGCGCCTTGTCACTCGAGTCCAATTGCTTCTGGAAGAATCGCGCCGCCGCATCCAGCGCCGCGTACTGGTCCTTGCCGTCAGGGGTTTCATTGCGAACCTGGGTGTCCTTGGGCACTTCCATGCCGACCCGCTTGGCCAACTCTTCCACCGCATCGATGAACTCGAGCCGGTCGTAATTCATCAGGAAAGAGATGGCGGTGCCGTGCGCGCCGCAACCAAAGCAGTGGTAGAACTGCTTGGTCGGGCTGACCGTGAAACTTGGCGATCGTTCGTCGTGGAACGGACAGCGCGCCGAATACTCGCGGCCTTGCCGCTTCAGCGGTACCCGCGAGCCGATGATCTCGACCAGGTCCGAGCGCGCAAGCAGGTCGTCAATGAAAGCGTCGGGTATACGGGCCATGGCTTCCTAGCATGCCATTGTTTGTGTGGGAGCGGCCGTGGCCCCGATGCGGCATAGTGTGCACAATAACGGCCAAGGCCCCGACCACCACCCCGCACCCACAAACCCCCACCCCCAACGCCCCACCCCCCAGGGCAGGTCAGGGGGAGA
>JBBRXD010000410.1:0-1913 GCA_038248775.1 Lysobacterales bacterium
GGCGTGCGCAACGCAATCGGATAGCGCTCGCGGCCTTCCACGGCGCGGCCAATGGCCTCGCCGCCAATGGCCGACGCCAGCCAGGCTTGGGCGTCCTCCATGGTCACGCCATAGCGCGCAAGCATTTCCCGGTCTGGCACAACATCAATCTGCCGGGCGTCGGCCGCGCGTTCGGCAAAGGCCGAGCGGGTGCCGGGAACCTTCGACAAAATCGCCGCAATGCGTTCTGCTTCCTTGCTGATGGTGGCAACGTCCGGCCCGGTAACGCGCACGCCCAGCGGCGTGCGTATACCGCTGACCTGCATGTTGATGCGGTTGAGGATGGGCGGAACCCAGGCGGCCGTCAGCCCGGGCAGCGCCAGCTTTTGTTGCAACTCGGCGATGATCTTTTCCCGCGTCATGCCCGGCCGCCACTGGTCTTCCGGTTTGAACTGGATGGTCGTCTCCAGCATCGTCAGCGGCGCCGGATCGGTCGCGCTCTCTGCACGCCCGGCCTTGCCGAACACGGTGGCTACTTCAGGTACCGATTTGATCAACCGGTCGGTGCGTTGCAACACCGCCTGTGCCTGGCCAGGCGACAAACCGGGCAGGGTAGTGGGCATGTACAACACATCGCCTTCCTCCAGTTCGGGCATGAATTCACTGCCGATCTGGCTCAGTGGCCACAACGCACTAAGCAGCCCCAGCAGCGCGCCGAACACGATGGTCTTCGGCCGCCGCAATGCGAATGCGAGTGCAGGCCGATACGCGCCGACAATCCAGCGCGTGAGGCGGAATTCCGACTCATCGGCGAAACGTCCGCGAATCAGATAGCCCATCAGCACCGGCACCAGGGTGATCGCCAGACCCGCAGACACGGCCAGCGCCCAGGTCTTGGTCCAGGCCAGCGGCGCGAACATCCGACCTTCCTGCGCCTGCAGCACGAACACCGGCAGGAAGGACAGCGCAGTAATCAGCAGCGAGAAAAAAAGTGCGGGCCCCACTTCAACGGCGCTGGCGGCAATGACGCGCCAATGGTCGGCACCCTCGGCAGGCTTGTCATCGTGGGCCTTGGCCCAGTCCTCCAGGTGCTTGTGCGCGTTCTCGATCATCACCACGGCCGCATCGACCATGGCACCGATGGCAATGGCGATGCCGCCCAGCGACATGATGTTCGCGTTCAAGCCCTGCCAACGCATGATCGCCAACGCCACCAGCACGCCCAACGGCAGGCTGATGACGGCGACCAGCGCCGAGCGCACATTCCACAGGAACAGTGCGCATACCAGCGACACCAGCAGCAGTTCCTGGATGAGTTTCAGGCTCAGGTTATCCACCGCGCGTTCGATCAGGCTGGAGCGGTCGTACACCGTCACGATCTCGACACCCGGCGGCAGGCTGGCGCGCACGCTGTCGAGCCTGAGTTTTACGGCATCAATCACGGCCTTGGCGTTTTCGCCGTCGCGCATCACCACGATGCCACCGACGGCCTCGCCCTCGCCATTGAGTTCGGCAATGCCATTCCTGGGCGCGGGTCCGAAGCGCAGCTCGGCCACGTCGCGCAGAAGTATGGCCTTGCCGTCTTTCATCACACCGGTTGGCACGGCGCCCAGGTCGTCGAGCGAACGGATGTAACCGACGCCGCGCACGATGTATTCGCTTTCCGCCATTTCCAGCCGGGCGCCGCTGGTTTCGCGATTGGCGGCGCGAATGGCCGCGATCAACTGGTTGAAACCGATGCCGTAGGCCTGCAGTCGGCGCGGATCCACCACGGCCTCGTACTGGCGCACGAAGCCGCCGACGCTGGCTACTTCCGCCACGCCGGGAACGCGTTGCAGCTCGAAGCGCAGCCGCCAATCCTGCAGCGATCGCAATTGGGCCAGGTCATGCTGATGGGTGCGATCGACCAGTGCGTATTGATAGACCCAGCCCAC
>JBBRXD010000411.1:0-1912 GCA_038248775.1 Lysobacterales bacterium
GCTTGGGGTCGTTGATATGGCTCCCTTGTTGGCAACAGAAAAAGTGAGTTCTTCATTACTTTCTTTCTGAAGTAACGCGGCGGGCTGTTTTGGGAACCGTGGCCGGGGAAGTGGGACGGCGGTGCATGGCGGGTGTGTAGGTCCCCTGCGGTTGGTCGGCTGATATACGTGTATTGGTTAACACTTGGTTTTAGTTCACCGTGATCCTTCTCGACAGTCTAGGCACGAGGATTAGGAGCCTTGCGGCTCCACGCCTCCAACGACCCTCGTGAATGTTGATCACCGTGACCCGCCGCCCCATGACCCCGGTCTCGGTTCAAGCTGTGTGGGTAGTGAGTTCTATATGTTTTGGCCGATGGTTTCTCCTTTCGATCGCGGGAGTGACGTGGCGCCGGAGCGGAGCGGGTGGAGTTCCCCCCCCCCAGAATAATCGAGACCTCTCTTTAGCCGTTGGAGGTGTTAGCGCGACTCATCCGCGGTTCCATCAGCCGGAAGATCTGCCAGACGAAGCCGCACAACTCGCGGGCCACCGCCACGGTGACTTTGTTGCGCTCCTTGCCCCGGGCCCAAAGCTGCCGGGTGCGCTGGTGGAGCCGGGTCTGGGCTTTCCAGGCGCAGGCTTTGATCTCGGCGCTCAAGCCCTGCTGCCGCACGCTGAGTTCCTTGCTGACCTTGGGCGGGAGCCGGTAATGATGGGCCGCCTCGACGAGCAGCCAGCGGGCATGGCCGTTGCCGGTTTTGGTGATGCGCCCCTGGCGGCGTTTGTCGCAACTGGTGTTTTCCGTGGGCACCAGGCCGAGGTAGGCCATGAGCTGCCGGGGATGATCAAAGCGCCAGGCACCGCCGAGTTCGCTGACCAGGACCATGGCTCCGACGAGCGCCAAGCCGCGCATCCCCATGAGCGCGGCGACCACGGGCTGCATCGGCCAGTCGCTGAGCAGCGCCTTCATTTGCTCTTCGAGCCGGGCGATGCGTTCCCCGGCGCCGCCGATGCTCGTGAGCGCATCTTCGAGGACCACGCGCTGCGCGGGATGCGGCAGGACCAGCTCGCGCAGGTAACGTCGGTGCGCCTCGGTCCACGCGCTTTTGCCGGTGTAACGGTAGCCGTTGCGCAGCAGGAAGGCTTTGAGCTGCGCCCGCCCGCGCCGCAGATCCTGCACCGCATCGGTGCGCGCCCGGCAGAGGTCGCGCATCGCTTCGTCGCTCGCGTCGGGCACATGGACCGCGGTCAGCTCGCCGGCCCGGTGCAGGCGGGCCAGCTTGAGCGCATCGCGCCGATCGGTCTTGATCCGGTCGCCACTGCGGCTCGGAATCAAGGACGGCGCCACGACGGTGCAATGGATCTTGAGCTGCGCGCAGCGGCGGGCGAGGACGAACCCGGTCGGCCCCGCCTCGTAGCAGACGCGCAGGGTGGTGCCGGGATGGGCTTTCTTCAATTTGGCCAGGACCTTCTCCAGGGCGTGCAGATCATGGGGGATGCTGCCCCAGGTGCGGGCCTCGCCGCCGTCTCCGTCGGCGAGCGCGATGGCGATGTTTTTGGCGTGGACGTCGAGTCCGAGGAACAGTAGTTCTTGTTTCATGGTGTGCTTGTTGGGTGTTGGCTTTTTCATTGGTGACGCCGCTCCGGCGGTGCTCCCGCACTGGCGGCTCGGCACGATTTATCCCGTGCAACCCGCGCCTTCGCCACTCCTTCAAGCACACCGCTTTCCCTTTCAGAAAACGCTGCGCTCACAAGGAGGGCAGCCATAAAGTCTAGGCGTCTCCGAACCCGTCTCTTATGTCTGAATACCTCAACCAACTAACTGCGACAAAAGCTCAATACCCATTCAAGCGCTGGGCAGAAAGCGGCTTGGACCAATACACCGAGGAGTCGTGCGCGGCGTTTGCTCGCATCTTCGATAATCTCATCGAA
>JBBRXD010000412.1:0-1908 GCA_038248775.1 Lysobacterales bacterium
CTGGACCTGTCGCAGTTGTCCACGCTGGTGCTGGACGAAGCCGATGAAATGCTGCGCATGGGCTTCATCGACGACGTCGAGCTGATCCTGAAGAAGACGCCGCCTACCCGCCAGGTCGCCTTGTTTTCGGCGACCATGCCGGCGCCGATCCGTCGCATCGCGCAGACCTACCTGCGTGATCCGGAAGAAATTTCGATCGAGGCCAAGACGCGCACTGCCGACAATATCCGCCAGCGCTTCTGGCAGGTCAGCGGCCTGCACAAGCTCGATGCGCTGACCCGCATCCTGGAAGCCGAACCCTTCGACGCCATGATCGTGTTCGCCCGCACCAAGCTGGCCACCGACGAACTCGCGCAGAAGCTGCAGGCGCGCGGTTTCTCCGCGGCGGCCATCAACGGTGACGTGCAGCAGGCGCAGCGCGAGCGCACCATCCAGCAGTTGAAGGACGGCAAGATCGACATCCTGGTCGCCACCGACGTCGCTGCGCGCGGCCTGGACGTCGACCGCATCAGCCATGTCGTGAACTACGATGTTCCCTACGACACTGAAAGCTATGTGCACCGCATCGGCCGCACCGGTCGCGCCGGGCGCAGTGGCGAGGCAATCCTGTTCATCGCGCCGCGCGAACGCAACATGCTGCGCTCCATCGAGCGCGCCACGCGCCAGCCGATCGAGCCGATGGAATTGCCCAGCGTCGAAGCCATCAACGACGTGCGCATCGCCAAGTTCAAGCAGCAGATCACCGAAACGCTCGAGAGCAGCGACTTGGTCCTGTTCCAGCGCCTGATCGAAGACTACGAGCAAGCCAACAACGTACCGGCCGTGGAAATTGCCGCGGCCCTGGCCAAGATGGCCCGCGGCGACGTGCCCTTGCTGCTGGTGGCACCCAAGCATGCGCCGCGTCCGGCGTTCGAAAAGAACGAGCGCAGCTTCGAACGTCCGGAACGTGCCGAGCGCGCGCCGCGCGGCGACCGTCTGGACCGCGCCGAACGGGTGGACCATCCGCCTCGCGCCGAACGCGTCGAGGGCGGCGATCGTTTCGAGCGGCCGGATCGTCCCGCGTTTCCGAAGAAGGAACGCAGCGCGCACAAGCCCGAGCCGGGCCTGGAAACCTTTCGCATTGAAGTGGGCTACGACCACGGCGTGAAGCCGGGAAATATCGTCGGTGCCGTCGCCAACGAAGCCGGCCTGGACGCAAAGCACATCGGTCGTATCGAGATCTTCGAGGACCACAGCCTGATCGACCTGCCTGATGGCATGCCCGCCGACGTGCTTACGCACCTCAAGACAGTCTGGTGCGCAGGCCAGCAGTTGCGCATCACCCGAGACGGCCAGGCGCCTGATGTTGCCGGCAAGAAGCCGGCCGGGCCGCGGCCACCGTTCGCAGGAAAGAAACCCTTCGGCGACAAACCGTCGTTCAAGGCCAAGCGCGATTTCGGCGACAAGCCCTTCGGCCAGGGCAAGCCCAAGCCCAAGCCGCATCGCAAGGGTCCTCGTTCGGAGTGACGCTGGCGTTCCGTTGAAATGAAAAGCGCGCCCCACGGCGCGCAGACACTATGATGATCGCCTCGCCTTCCGGAGCAAGCCATGACCACCGTCCATTCCCTTCACCTGGTTTCACGCCCGGAGGGCCATCCGAAAGACAGCGACTTCGAGATGCGCGAAACCGCACCCTCTGCGCTGCAGGACGGTGAAATCCGGATCGCCGTCAAGTACCTGTCAATCGACCCGGCGATGCGGGTCTGGATGACTGAAGCCAAATCGTACTGGCCGCCGGTACCCCTTGGCGACGTGATGCGCTCGGCCGGCATCGGCGAAGTGGTGGAATCGAACAATCCCAAGTTCAAGGTCGGCAGTTGGGTCAGCGGCATGACCGGCGTGCGCAGCGAACTGGTATCGGACGGCAAG
>JBBRXD010000413.1:0-1897 GCA_038248775.1 Lysobacterales bacterium
GAGGAAAAAATGTTGGATAAGCCAGGGAAATGGACATCATCCCGTCAAAGGTCATGCTCTGGAATTAATAATAATGATGGATAAAAATATCGTCGTAGACTTCCGCCAGTGCCCGCAGCTGGGAGTTTGAACCGAAAATCAGGTCGACACGGGTGCCGGTCCACTTGAGCTCGCCGCTTACGCGATCACGTCCCTCGAACAGGTTATCGTCTGCACCGCTTGTCTTCCACGTCGTGCCCATGTCGAGCAGATTCACGAAGAAGTCATTGGTTAGTGCCTCAGGCCGCTTGGTGAAGACGCCGTGCCGGGACTGCCCGAAGTTGGCATTCAGGACACGCAGGCCGCCGACAAGCACGGTCATTTCAGGAGCCGTCAACGTCAGTAGTTGCGCCTTGTCCACCAGCAACCCCTCATCCGATACTGTGAAGCGGCTCTTATGGTAGTTGCGGAAGCCATCAGCGATCGGCTCGAGTTCGGCAAACGATGCCGCATCGGTCTGCTCCTGCGAGGCATCCATGCGTCCCGGCGTGAAGGGCACGGTCACTTCAAAACCGGCATTCTTTGCCGCCTGTTCGACGCCCGCGCAGCCGGCCAGAACGATCAGGTCAGCCCGCGATACCTGTTTGCCGCCGGACTGCGCGTTGTTGAACGCGCTCCGGATGCCTTCCAGGGCCGTGAGCACCTTCGCCAGTCGGGTCGGCTGGTTGACTGCCCAATCCTTTTGCGGTGCCAGACGAATGCGGGCACCGTTGGCACCGCCGCGCTTGTCGGAGCCGCGGAACGTGGAGGCCGACGCCCAGGCGGTGGAAACCAGCTCCGCTACAGACAGGCCCGAAGCCAGGATTGTGCCCTTGAGCGAGGCACTGTCCTGTGCAGCAATCAGTGTGTGATTGACGGCCGGGACCGGGTCTTGCCAGATGAGCTCTTCAGCCGGAACCTCGGGGCCTTGATAGCGCAAGCGTGGACCCATGTCGCGGTGGGTCAGCTTGAACCAGGCGCGGGCGAAAGCGTCCTCAAATTCCCCGGGGTTCTGCTGGTAGCGCCGCGCGATCGGTTCATAGACCGGGTCGAAGCGGAGGGAGAGATCCGCCGTAGTCATCATCGGCCGATGTTTTTTGGTCGGGTCGTGCGCGTCAACCACCATGTCCTCTTCGGCCACGTCTTTGGCCAGCCACTGATTCGCGCCGGCCGGGCTCTTGACCAGCTCCCACTCGTATTTAAACAGCACCTTCAGATAGCCCATGTCCCATTTAACAGGGTTCGGCTTCCAGGCGCCCTCGATGCCGCTGCCGATCGCATCGCCGCCTTTGCCGCTGCCAAAGCTGCTACTCCAGCCGAGGCCCTGCTCCTCAATGCCGGCTGCTTCAGGTTCCGGGCCGACATGGGTCGCAGGTCCCGCGCCATGACATTTGCCGAAGGTATGCCCGCCAGCAACCAGGGCAACGGTTTCTTCATCGTTCATCGCCATACGTGCAAAGGTTTCCCGAACGTCCCGACCGGAGGCGACCGGATCCGGGTTGCCGTTCGGCCCTTCCGGGTTCACGTAGATCAGCCCCATCTGCACGGCGGCGAGCGGGTTTTCGAGATCCCGGTCCCCGGAGTAGCGCTTGTCGCCCAGCCACTCGCTCTCGCCCCCCCAGTAAATGTCTTCTTCCGGCTCCCAGATGTCTTCGCGCCCGCCGCCGAAGCCGAAGGTCTTGAAGCCCATCGACTCTAAAGCGCAGTTGCCTGCAAGAATCAACAGGTCGGCCCAGGAGACTTTTTTGCCGTATTTCTGTTTGATCGGCCAAAGTAAACGGCGTGCCTTGTCAAGGTTGACGTTGTCAGGCCAGCTGTTAAGCGGCGCGAAACGCTGGTTGCCTGCACCTCCCCCGCCGCGGCCGTCGCCGGTGCGGTA
>JBBRXD010000414.1:0-1856 GCA_038248775.1 Lysobacterales bacterium
GGCGAGCGCCGGATTTCATTTTGACCAAGCTGATATCGGGCAGCGACTCAAAATGAAAGCCGGCGATCGCCCCTGGCGATAGGCTTCTGACGATCGCCCCTCGCAACAACTACAGCTTCTGAGTGCTATTCCAGCCAGCCATGCTTGTCCGGCGTACTGCCAGTGAACAACCCGAAGAACAGGTCTTGCAGCTGCCGAGTGATCGGCCCCGCCTTGCCTTCGCCAATCTGGCGGCCATCCACCGATCGGATCGGCGTGATTTCAGCGGCGGGGCCACACATGAAGAGCTCGTCGCACAGGTACAGGTATTCGCGCGGAAGATCGCGTTCAACGACATTGATGCCCGCGGCGCGCGCCAGCGTGATGATGGAATTGCGGGTGAGGCCGTTGAGCAGCGCGGCGCTGACGGGCGTGGTGTGCAGCGCGCCTTCGAAGACCAGGAACAGGTTTTCGCCGGCGCCTTCCGACAGCAGGCCGGTGGAGGCGAGCGCGATGCCCTCGCCAAAGCCCAGGCGGCGTGCTTCACGTGCAATCAACTGGCCCGACAGGTAATTGCCGCCAGCCTTCGCGCCTGAGGGAATGGTGTTCGGCGCGCAACGTTGCCAGCTCGACACGCACGCATCAATGCCAGCTTCAAGCACGCCTTCGCCGAGATAGGCGCCCATTTCCCAAGTGGCCACGGAGACGTCAATCGGCGTATCGGCGGACAGCCCAAAGCCGCCGAGACCGCGATACGCGATCGGGCGAAGATAGGCCTTGGTGAAATTATTGGCGGCAATCACTTCACGGCAGGCGCTGTCGAGCTGCTGCAGCGTGTACGGGATTTCCATGTCGTAGATACGCGCCGAGGCATACAGGCGCTTTAGATGGTCGGTAAGGCGGAAGATCTTCGGGCCGTTCGGTGTTTCGTAGCTGCGGATGCCTTCAAACACCGACGAGCCGTAGTGCAGGCCATGCGCCATGACGTGCACGGTGGCGTCCTTCCAATGCTTGACCTGGCCGTTGTGCCAGATGAAGTCGGGATAGGTCATGGTCATGGCGGCGGCTCCGGGCTAAACCGCTATTTTACTAGAACTGGAGCCACCAGCACCCGGCATTGCTGCGCAGTCGGAAATAGGTCACTTGCGACTCGAAATCGGTTTCGCTGCGCATCTGGTCCACTCGCAGCAGGTCGGCGTTGGCCCGGGGCGGCGTCTCGGGTGGCGGCACCGGTTCGCTGTCGAACGAGAACTCGTCGTCCAGCGGCGGCGGCGGCAGGGGTGGCATCGGCGGCATCGGCGTGCCCGCCTGCGCGCTGGACACCAGTTGCACGTCCAGCAGCGGGCGTTCGCTGAAGTTGGCCAGGCGGTTGATCAGGCGGTAGCCCTCGGTGTTGCCCATACCGGTCCAGTGGTAGTACTCCGCCAGCCGGTTGCCGTCGTGGGCTTCAAGCGCGTTGCGCACGCCATACAACAGGTCGTCCTGGTTTCGGGCGCAACTGCGCACGCGCATGATCATCGCGGCTGGCAGGATGGCAGTGCCAGGCGGTGGCGCGTCGGTCGCGTCAAGGTCGCGGCAGGCGCGATCGGTGAAGATGGCCGCCCCGTCCGCGCCGATGCAGCGGTGCAGGCCGGACATGCCCGCTTCGGCGCGTGGCTGGCCTGGCGCCGAATTGACCTGCGTCGAATTGGCCGGCGTGGGTGCCGACAAATACACCAACGCCGCCAACGCGAAGGCAAGCAAGGGGCGCAGGGTCGGCAGGCGTCGGCTGGTCATCGGCACGAAACATAACACCCGCCGCAATACACGGTGTGTGTAGGAGCGGCCTTGGCCGCGATTGACTCTTGCCAGGGCATCGCGGCCAAGGCCGCTCCCAC
>JBBRXD010000415.1:0-1855 GCA_038248775.1 Lysobacterales bacterium
CAGGCGATTGATCAGTTCGATCTTGTCGCGGGCCGCAATGATCGACTTTTCGTTCTGCAAGCCGTCGCGCGGGCCAACTTCTACGATGCGCACGTGCTCGGTCATGGCGCGCCGTTGCCGTCGTCACGGCCGAGAATCAAGTGGTCCATCATGCCTCCAGGCGAATCAGCAAGGCGTCGCCGTCCACAAAGTCGCCGGTGGCCACGCGCACGTCGGCGATCACGCCGTCGCGAGGGGCCCTCAGTGCCAGTTCCATCTTCATCGCTTCCATCACACCTAATTCCTGGCCCTCGACAACCACGTCGCCAACAACCACGCGCACCAATACGATACGCCCCGGCATCGGCGCGAGCACGCGGTCGCCGCCGCCTGCGGCATCCCCCGCATCGAGCCTGAAAGCAGGCAGGCGCGAAAGGGTCAGGCGTTGTTCGCCGTCATGCAGGAACACCGACGAGGCATCCACGCGACAGCGCAGGCATCGTGATTGTCCTGCAATCTTCAGCGACAACCAGCGCCCGTCGATGCTCGCGTCGGCGATATCGAAGTGTTCGCCCGAAGCGAGCAGTTGATAGTCGCCACTGGCGCCGTGCGCGCTGGCATCCAACCGCAGGTCGCGCCAGCCGAAACACAAGCGCGTTTGTCCCGCATGGCCCAGGCGCCAGCCATCGGCTCGCGCCCAGGGTGAGTACGGATCTGGTGAAAGCAGCGCTGCTGCCTGCGTCTGGGCCTCGTCGTGCACCAGGCAGGCGGCACCGGCCATGGCAACCCACGAAGCTTCCGGTGCGGCTGCCGTGGGCAGCACTTCTTCCAGGTGGCGGTCGAGATAGCCGGTGTCGATGGTGCCGTCCACGACCACCGGATGGCGGATGAGTTTCTCCAGGAATTCGACGTTCGACTTCGGTCCGATCACTTCGCAATCAGCCAGCGCATCGCGCAGTCGCGCCAGGGCGCGCGGTCGATCGGTGTCCCAGGCGATCAATTTGGCAATCATCGGGTCGTAGAAGATGGTGACGGTGTCGCCTTCCACCACGCCACCGTCGAGCCGGATGTTTTCAGACGGATTGGGCAGGATCAAGCGCGCCAATCGGCCGGATCCAGGCAGGAAATTCTTCTCGGGGTCTTCCGCGTACAGGCGCACTTCAATGGCATGGCCGTGGCTGCGCACATCCGATTGGGACAAGGGCAGCGGCTCGCCGGCAGCAATGCGGATCTGCCACTCCACCAGGTCCAGCCCGGTTACCATTTCGGTAACGGGATGTTCTACCTGCAAGCGCGTATTGATTTCCATGAAATAGAAATCGCCTTCCGGGCCGACGATGAATTCAACCGTGCCGGCATTGAGGTAATCAATGGCACGCGCGGCTTCCACCGCGGCCTTGCCCATCGCCACGCGGCGCTCGGCATTGAGGAAAGGCGAGGGCGACTCCTCGATGACCTTCTGGAAGCGGCGCTGCGCCGAACATTCGCGCTCGCCCAGGTGGATGGTATGGCCCGCGCGGTCGGCGAACACCTGGAATTCAATATGCCGTGGCTGGCTGATGTAGCGCTCGAGCAATACCCGGTCGCGACCGAAGGCGTTGCGCGATTCACGCTGGCACGATTCCAGCGCGGCGGCGAATTCCTCGCTGGCATGCACGATGCGCATGCCCTTGCCGCCGCCGCCGTGCGCGGCCTTGATCATCAGCGGGTATCCGATGCGGTCTGCTTCAGACTGCAGTACCGACGCGTCCTGGTCGGCGCCCGTGTAACCGGGCACCACCGGCACACCGTTCGCCGCCATCAAGTCCTTGGCGCCGGCCTTGCTGCCCATCTTGCGCATGGAGGCGGCATCAGGTCCGACGAAAACCATGCCGGC
>JBBRXD010000416.1:0-1848 GCA_038248775.1 Lysobacterales bacterium
GGCTCTTGTTCCAAGTCATCGCGGATGGTTATGAAAAAAGAAGCCTGATCATCACGACAAATCTAGAATTTTCGAAGCCGCATACGTTTGAGTTGACGTATGCGAGTTGATACCTAATCTTCATGGGTTGAGGCGAAGACTTCTTCCTCGCGGTCGACAGCATCAAAGACGTAGTGCAACGCGCCACCGGCTGTCATGCCGAATGCAGCGGCGACGAGTCGCGGATCGTGGGAATGAGCGAGGTCGGCAAGACGGGTTTGGCGCAGAACGGCTGGGGTGACGCCGGCCGGATCGAGGATATGTGTCATGAAGTAGGGCGAGGCTGCCGTGTCGTGAGCGCGTGAGTCCTTGGTGAGGATGAGATGCGGGTTATGCGTCCGCAGCGCCAGCCGTGCCATGAGCACCGCATCGATAGCGGCGAACGTGATGGGGTCCAAGGGCACGTGATAGGGCCGGCCGGCGATGATCATCGTCGCTGCCTTTGTGTTGATGTCGGTGACCAGAACAGCACGGATCTGGCTGCTGGTCATCCCGTGGAGCAGGGCGAACAGTCCGACCACGCGCTCTCGTGGCTCGGTGCTGGTGAGCATCCACCGTTGAATGAGTCGGCGCTGTTCAACGTTGTCGAGAGTTCTCCCGGCAAAGCCTCGTGGGCGTTCTCGAGTCAGACCGAGGGTTGGGTTGATCAGGATCAGTTTGCGCTTGCGGGCGAAGGAGAAGAACATGCGCGAACTGGCTAGTCGATGCCGGGATTTACTCCCGAGAAACTCCTCGATATCTCCGGCGGCGACCGCTGCCCAGTCGGTGATGCCACGTCGTGCGAGAAAGTTTGCCAGGGCTGCGACATCAGCCAATCGGGCCTCTATCGTGGAGTCTTTGAGCCCGCGGCCACCGACCAAGACGGCTCGAGCGCGCGAACGCAGGAGATAGTCGGAGAAAGCCGCCGCGGCTGGGCGCAGTGAAATGGGCACCCGGGCCACTCGGACATCTCGGCGCCCCGCGCTCCGGCGGTCAGTCTCGTCACCGAGGAACGATCCGTGCCCAGACGTGACGAAATAATCGTTGACGACTCGGGCGGTGTCGCCCGGGGATCGTCCTGGCGAACGCAGCGCGCGAACCAAGGATTCGGGAGTGCACGCGCCGTGGACTAGGTGGTGTTCGATCCGGCGCAGGTGTCGCATCGCAACGCCGACTACGAATCGGTCGCCGATGTCCTCAGCCAAGGGTTCGAACCAATCGGGAACGGCAGCGCCGAGGCGAACAGTGGCGGCAGCCGTCCAGCTGATCCGGGAGTTGTGAATCTTTTGGTAGCAGGCCGCGCATAATCCGTGCGCGACGTGTTTGGCCAAACGGCCGCAATGTTCGCAGACTCGCGGTGTTGGTTGTTTCCGGGGTCGTGTTCGGCGCACGCACATGCCGCAAAGGTTTTGTTCCGCACGGAGCACTCGACGTTCACCACACCGTGGGCAGGACTCCATCGTGGCTTCGCGTTTGGCTTTCCAGTAGCACGGACTACATCGACCCCGAGCATGGAGAACGGGGTTTCCGCAGTCGAGGCAGTTGCCGATGAGAGTCATCAGAACGGTGGTGGCGTATTGCGAGGGCGACGAGACCGGTCTCGGCCGGCCGCCACGCGAAGGGGTTCCTGCGTGACTGGGGTTGGCGCAGTGCCATCGGCACTGCTGGTGGACGTTTCAAGTTCGAGGAGGTCATTCGCGGTGCAATCTAGGGCTTGGCACAATGCGGCGAGTGTCGCGAGCTTGATTTGTGATGGCTGTTGAGTCATCAATGCGGAGATCGACGCAGAGGAGAGTTCCAGACCAGCCTTGTCTGCCAGCAGTCGCCGCA
>JBBRXD010000417.1:0-1839 GCA_038248775.1 Lysobacterales bacterium
CAGATCCCACAAAGGCAGATCCCACAAAGGCAGATCCCGCTAGAAGGAGGTGCTGAACAGGGCTTCGAGTGCGGCCATGGCCTCGGCTTCGTCATCGCCTTCGATGCGGGCGCGCACAGTGCTGCCCGGGCCCGCGGCAAGCAACATCACGCCCATGATGGACTTGGCGTTGACCTCGCGACCCTTCGCCAGCAGGAAGGCCTGGCTGCGGAACCCGGTCAGCACCTGCACGACCCTGGCCGAAGCTTGCGCATGCAGGCCGAGTGGGTGGGCGATTTGCAGGTCGCGTTCGAGCATGGTTACTCCAGTTCCCGATGGTGGGTCAGTACTTCCTCGCGATCACGCTCGCGGAAATGCCGTGCCAGCCTCTCCGCCAGGTACACAGACCGGTGCCGCCCGCCGGTGCAGCCAAAGGCAACAGTAAGGTAGCTGCGCGTTTCAGATTCGAATCGCGGCAGCCAGGTGTCGAGGAACGAGGACACCTGGCCTACATATTCGCGAACGCTTCCCTGTTCATCCAGATAATCACGTACTGCGGCGTCGCGGCCGGACAGCGGCCGCAGTTTGGGGTCCCAATGCGGGTTGGGCAGGCAGCGCGCATCGAACACGAAATCGGCATCGCCGGGAACACCGTTCTTGTAGGCGAAGGACTCGAACAGCAGCGAAACGCGCGGAGCGTGGCCGGGTTCAACCTGGCTGAGCACCGCCTTGCGCAACTGGTGGACATTGGTCTGGCTGGTGTCGATGATGAAGTCGGCCAGCGCGCGCAGGGGGCGCAGGCGCTCGCGTTCGAGCGCGATGGCGTCCGACAGTGGCAAACCCTGGTGCGACAGCGGGTGCCGCCTGCGGGTCTCGGAATAGCGTTTCACCAGCACTTCGTCGCTGGTGTCGAATAACACCAGGCGATGGTCGTAGCCCAGTGCGGCCACGGCCGACAGCCATTCGCCGATGCGTGAAAGATCCGACGCCACGTTGCGCACGTCGATACCGACTGCCAGCTTCGCGCGGGGCGACTCGGCGGCGGCCATGCTTTGCACGAACGAGGTCAGCAGTTCCGCCGGCAGGTTGTCCACGCAGTAATAGTCGCGGTCTTCCAGCGTGCGCAGCGCCACGCTCTTGCCCGAGCCGGACAAGCCGCTGACGATGATCAGGGTGGGGCGGGCATTGGCATTCATACCGGGCCTACGTTTCCTGGCTCAGCGACAGCAGGCTGGCATGCCGCGCCAGGAAGGCGGCGGCCGGGTCGAGTCCTTTCACGCGCAGCAGGTGCAGGCGCACGGCGGCTTCGGTCAGCACGGCCAGGTTGCGGCCGGCGGCAACCGGCAACTGGAACACGGGCACTTCCAGGTCGAGCACCCGCGCGGGCGCCGGCGATTCACCGGTGAGGCGCGACATCGCGTTGGCGCTGCCGTCGGCGGCCTTCACCAGCTGCACGATCAGGCGCAGATACTTGTTCCGCTTCACCGCAGTGTCGCCGAACATCTGGCGGATGTTCATCACGCCCAGGCCGCGCACTTCGAGCATGTCCTGCAGCATTTCCGGACAGGTGCCGTCGAGCACGTCCGGCGCGATCTGGGTGAACTCGGGCGCGTCGTCGGCGACCAGGCGATGCCCACGCGAGATCAACTCAAGTGCAAGTTCGCTCTTGCCAACGCCCGATTCACCGGTGACCAGCACGCCGATCGAAAAAATTTCCATGAACACGCCGTGCAGGCTGATGCGCGGTGCCAGGGCCAGCGCCATGTGGTACTGCAGCAGGTTGAGCAACTCATAACCGCGCCGGCCCGATACCCACAGCGCGGTATTGGTTTCCTCGGCGACGTCGCGCAAGTCGGTCGG
>JBBRXD010000418.1:0-1836 GCA_038248775.1 Lysobacterales bacterium
CGGCCTTGGCCGCGATCAATCTGGCCCAGTTTGGAAATCGCGGCCAAGGCCGCTCCCACAGGATTAGTTCATTCGGATGATTTGGGCGCAGGCTTCGGTTCCGGTTTTGCCGGGGTCGAAGCCTTCGGTTCCGGCTTGGCATCAACTTTTGGTTCGGTCTTGACCGGAGCGGTGGCCGTGGACGACTCCACCTTGTCCACCAGATTGCGCTTCTTGTCGCCGTCTTTCTTGAAGTCGGTTTCGTACCAGCCCGCGCCGGCCAGGCGGAAACTCGGCGCGGTCAGTTGGCGGCGCACTTGCGGCGCGCCACATTCCGGGCAATCGGTCGGGTCGGCGTCGGACAGGCGCTGCAATCGCTCGAACTCGTGTCCGCAGCTGCCGCATTCAAATGCATAGATGGGCATCGTGTTTCCTTGTTCGGCGTCAAGCCGTTTCCTGCTGTTCCAGAAGTACCAGCCACTCGGTTTCCAGCGCCTCGCGCTCGACGTTCAACTGCCCCTGCCGTTGCGCCAGCTGCACCATCGCACCGCCGCCATCGCTGTTGTACATGCACGGGTCGGCCAGTTCGTCTTCGATGTGCTTGGACTCCGACTGCAAGGTCGCGATGCGCGCCTCGATCTGCTTGACGCGCTTATCAGCTGCATCGATCGCCTGTTTCGACCGCACCGGCTTCGGCGCCGCAACTGGCGTCGCCATCACCGGCGCCGCAGGCGTCTTGTCGGTCTTGCCTCCGCGCGATCGCAGCCACGCCGCGTATTCGTCCAGGTCGCCGTTGAATTCCTCCACACGGCCATCGGCCACGCGCCAGAAGGTTTCGCAGACCAGCCCGATCAAGTGCCGGTCGTGCGACACCAGCACGATGGCGCCGGGGAAATCACTCAGGGCCTCGGCCAGCGCTTCGCGCATGTCCAGGTCCAGATGGTTGGTGGGTTCGTCCAGCAGCAATACGTTCGGCTTGAGGTAGGCAATCAGCGCCAGCGCCAGGCGCGCACGCTCGCCACCGGAGAAGCCGTCCACCGATTCAAAGGCGCGGTCGCCGACGAAATTCCATTGGCCCAGGAAGTTGCGCAGCTGTTGTTCGCCGGCATTGGGATCAATCTCGCGCAAATGCCACAGCGGCGTCTGCCCTTCGTGCAGGCTTTCCACCGTGTGCTGCGCGAAGTAGCCTAGCTTGAGGTCCGGATGCGCGACGCGTTCGCCGTTTATCAGCGCGAGTTCGCCAACGAGCGTCTTCACCAATGTCGATTTGCCGGCGCCATTGGGGCCGAGCAGGCCGACGCGATCGCCCGCCTCCAGCCCGAAGCCCACGTCGTGCAGAATAGTAGTGGAAGCGGCCTTTGTGGGAGCGGCCTTGGCCGCGATGCTCTCTGAACCAGTCGCGGCCAAGGCCGCTCCCACAGGGCCCGCTCCCACAGTGGCCGGGTAGCCGGCGTCGACGTGATTCAGGCGAATCAGCGAGTGGGGCAAACGAACGGGCTCGGCGAAGTTGATGTGGAAAGCGCGCTCGGCGCGCACCGCTTCGGTACCGGCCAGCTTCGCCAGGCGTTTCACCCGCGACTGTGCCTGCTTGGCCTTGCTGGCCTTGGCCTTGAAGCGGTCGATGAAGCTTTGCAGGTGCGCCCGCTCGGCTACCATCTTTTCGTGGTTTATCTGCTGCAGACGCAAGTGTTCGGCGCGCTGGCGCTCGAAGCTGGTGTAGTCGCCGGTGTAAAGCTTGGCCTTGCCTTCATGCAGGTGCAGCGTGTGCGTGGACACGCCGTCCAGGAATTCCCGGTCATGCGAAATCAGCATCAGCGTGCCGGGATATTTCAGCAGCCACTGTTCCAGCCACAACAC
>JBBRXD010000419.1:0-1827 GCA_038248775.1 Lysobacterales bacterium
CAGGACGATCGATCTCGTTCATGTTCGGCTTCATCATTCCGGTTTCCCTCGACAAATGGGTGTCCAGGGAAACCGGGTGCAGCTCAGCCGCCGATGTTCGGCAAATAGAACACGGTATTCAAGCGCTTCCGCGATTGGGTGAAGGCGGATGTTTTCAAGCGTATGATTGACGCCGTTTCCGCCAAGCCGGACATGGAATACGCCATGGTCGACGCCACGATTGTCCGCGTGCATCGCCATGGCCAGGGCGCAAAAGGGGGACTGAAAGCCAGGCCATCGGCAAGTCTCGTGGCGGGCTGGCGACCAAGATCCTGGCCCTCACCGACGCCTTGGGTAATTTGGTCCGATTTGAACTGCTTCCAGGCCAAAGCTACGATACCACAGGTGTGGAAAAGCTCATCAAGGCCAGCGAGTTCGGCGGGCTGAAAGCAGACAAAGCGTTCGACGCGAACTGGATCATCGCCGATCTGACCCAGCGCAGCGCCAAGATCGTCATCTCGCAGAAAGTGAACCGAATGGCCCCGCTGGACATCGACCGCGGGGTCTAAAAATGGCGACACCTCATCGAGAACTTCTTCTGCAAAATGAAGTAGTTCAAGCGAATAGAGCTGCGAAGCTGCAATACTGATATAAGCTTCGCAGCCCGTATCTATTTCTGCGCAGCGTTGATAAACTCAGGATAAATCTCGACAGGCCCTAGAGCCAGCCCTTCCGCTTGAAATACAGAAGCGGCAGGATCGCCGTGCACAGCATCAGCAACAGCGATGCCGGGTACCCAAGTTTCCACGCCAATTCGGGCATGTGCTCGAAGTTCATGCCGTAGATGCTGGCCACCAGGGTCGGCGGCATCAACGCGACCGAGGCGACGGTGAAGGTCTTGATGATCGCCGTCTGCTCCACATTGATGATCCCGAGCACGGCGTCGAGCAGGAAGGTCGCCTTGGCCTGCAGCACCTGGCCATGTTCGACCAGGCTGCGGACGTCGCGGACCAGGGTCTTGATCAGCGGTTGGTTCTCCTTGCGCACCGCGGCCGCCTTTTCGGCCGTGATAAAGGTCAGGATACGGGTCAGTCCGAGCAGCGTCTCCGAGGCGCGGGTCGTCACCTCCCCCACCTGGCCCAGCACGATCAGCGCGGTCTTCAACTCCTGGTCGCGCACGCTGGCCTTGACCTGGGCGCGGGCGGTGCGGAACACCGCCTTGCTCGCGCGGTCCATATCGGCGCCGACCTGCTCCAGAATGTCGGCCAGGCGGTCCACCACCTGTTCGAACAAGTGCAGCATGACCGCATCGGGGCGGGCCAGCAGTGTCTGTGGCTGTCGCGCCAGCCGCGCGGCGAAGGAGGAGAAAGCCCTCGGCGTCGCATACCGCACGGTCACCAGCGCATTCGCCGCCAGCACAAAGGAGATCGGCGTCGAGCCGTATTCGCCGCTATCGGCGCCGTAGAGGAAGTTGGCGGTCAGGAACAGCGCATCATCCTCGCGGTAGAGGCGGGAGCTGCTTTCGATTTCCTCCATCTCTTCCCGCGTCGGGATTTCCAGCTTCAGCGCGTCCTGCACCGCGCGTTCTTCTTCCGGCGTCGGGTTCAACATGTCGAGCCAGACGGCGCGCGACAGGGTGTCGAGCGGTTGAACGCCTTCGCGCGTGATAAGGAGGCCGTCTTCCAGCGTGTAGGTGGTCAGCATGGCGGAAGTCCGGCGGTTCGGGGCTTCGGATGGCGCTTTCTACGCTGACAAAGCGGCCGAGTCAGCCCGCGCGCGGCAACCAAAAGGCCGCGGCGACGGCCGGGAAATCGGCGGCCTCCGGGTGGGCGCTGCCCGGCTGCGTAC
>JBBRXD010000420.1:0-1822 GCA_038248775.1 Lysobacterales bacterium
CCACAGACGCCTCGTTAGTTTTTGGCGAGCGCAGCGACGCCCACGCACGGCAATCAGGTAACGCAGGATCGCCTGGCTGCCCCACCGAGCGCGCAGTGCGAATGGCGGCGCCGGGCGACCTGCGTTTGCGACGGTACGGCAGGGTGTTGCCCTGATGCTCAGTTGGTCACAGGTGACGGCGGGCGGGTGCCGGGTATCATTTTGACCAAGCTGATATCGGGCAGCGACTCAAAATGATGCGCGGCAACCGCCACTCCCAGAACCTTTGAACCGACACCGAAAATCGCGGCCAAGGCCGCTCCCACAGTGGCGACAGCTTTACGAATCAAATACGAGGGTTGCTTTGGCGCCGCGGTCTGGTCGCGGCGCAATGCTGACCGTCCATTCGTACAGCTCGCATAGGCGGCGGACGATCGACAACCCGATGCCGCCACCACTGGTACCGCCCGCGCTCGATCCGCGATAACCACGCTCGAACAACCGCGCCGCATCTTCCGCGCTGATGCCGTGGCCGGTGTCCGCGATGTGCACACGATCGCCTTCGACGATCACCCGCACCTCGCCCTCGGACGTGTACTTGCAGGCATTGCCGATCAGGTTGCCCAGCGCAACGGCCAGCACGGCTTCGGGCGCGTTCACCACCACATCCTGGCGGCCTTCCACGATGATCTCGATCGGGCGGCCGCCCAGTTGGGCGCGGTTCGCTTCGGCCAGTGCCTGGCAGACCTTGAACAAATTGGTGCTGCCGCTGCCGCGTTCGTTGCGTGACAGCAGCAGCAGGGCCGTGGTCAGGTCCGTGCACTGGATGGCGGCGCGCTCGATGCGGGCCAGGCGCTGGCGGGTCTTGTCTTCCAGGTTGGGATTGGCCATAAGCAACTCGGCCGCGCCGCGGATCACCGCCAGCGGTGTGCGCAGCTCGTGGCTGACGTCGGCATTGAACTCGCGATCGCGCTTCACCAATCGGGTCATCCGGTCGGCATAGTCGTCGAGGGCGTCCGCGAGTTCGCCTACTTCATCGCGCGAAAAATGCGGGGAGAGCTTGTCCGGATTTTCGCGGCTGGACAGGCCTTCGACGCGCCGGGCCAGGTCGGTGAGCGGACGGATCACGCGCGAAGAAGCCCAAAGCCCGATTACCCAGGCCAGTCCGGTGAACAACAGCACTGCGCCGCCCAGCGAGATCAGCATCTGTTGCTGGGTCAGCGCTTCCTGCGTGTAGTCGTAGCGGACATAGGTAACCATGTCAGGCTCGCGCTGCACGGCCAGCTTGTATTCGCGCAACTCGCCTGCATCGTCGTTTTCACGCAGGTCATGTACGCCGCGCGGCAGGTCCTTCCATCGAAAGGGAATTTTTTCGCTGTCGGGCCGATAGGCGAAGGCCTCGATCTGGCGTCCGAACTTGAACAGCGCATCGGGCGCCGGGTTGACCCGTTTGAACACCAGGAAATTGCTGGCCTCGTTCAGCAGCCAGCTGTCGACCAGCGACCCTTCCAACCGGTTGCGCAGGGCGACCGTCGCCATCGCAAACATCGCTGTCAGCCCGAAGCCGAGCAGCAGGAAGGAGACGATGATTCGACTTCGCAGACGGCGCCGATAGTGCATGGACTCAGACCGGTTCGGAGTCTGCGATCCGGTAGCCGATACCGTGACGGGTCTGGATCAGGTGCTTGTCGAACGGCTTGTCGACCGCGGCGCGCAGGCCGTGGATGTGCACGCGCAGGCTGTCGGAGTCCGGTAGTTCTTCGCCCCAGACACGGGTTTCAAGATCAATGCGCGGCACGACAGCCGGCGATGCTTCCATCAGCGACTGCAGGATCTTCAGCGC
>JBBRXD010000421.1:0-1817 GCA_038248775.1 Lysobacterales bacterium
GCTGACGACCCGCTTGCAGATGGGCGCCCCGGGCAGCGTTACCCAATATGTGCGGCGCTTCCGGCAGCGCGGGCAGATCGAAAGCCGCCGCTTCAAAGCCGCTCTGTCAATAGTTCACACATGACCCCTTTAGTTCGGCCCATGACCCCTTTAGTTCGGCCCGACCTGGGCAACGACACCTACTACCGTTACGGCTACAACAGCCGCGGGGAACTGACCGTCGCGACCGGCTACCTCGGCACCAATGTGGCCAGCACGACCACGCCGCTCTCCGGCCGGGCCTTTGCCTTCGGCTACGACCAGGCCGGCAACCGCACCAGCGCCAACTCGAGTGGAGTCAACGATCTGCGCAACGACTACACCCCCAACGGCCTGAACCAGATTGCTGCCCGCGAGAACAATTACCTGCCGGTGTCCGGGGTGGTGGACAGCGCGGCCAAGGTCGTGGTCAACGGCAGCCTTGCCGGCCAGCAGGGCAACTACTGGTCCGGCGAGGCGCTCCTGCCCAACAATGCCTTGCCCGTCTACGCCAACGCCGCCGACTCCACCGCCATCACGGTGAAGGCAGCCAAAGCCAGCCCGCACCAGAAGCAGATTTCCCTCCTGTCGGCCTTCATTCCCGCCGCAGCGGAGAGCTTCACCTACGATGCGGACGGCAACCTGACCGATGACGGCCAGTGGGACTACACTTGGGATGCCGAGAACAGGCTGGTGAAGATGGAGACCGACAGCATCGCCATGGCCGTCGGGCTCCCGGGCAAGCGCCTCGTCTTCCGCTACGACAGCCTCGGCCGCCGCACGGCCAAGGAGGTCTGGGCCTTCAGCGGCAGCTGGAGCAAGACGAGCGAGGTGCGCTTCGTTTACCAGGGCTGGAACCTGATCGCGGAACTGGACACCTCCGGTGCCTTGATCCGCTCCTATGCGTGGGGGCTGGATTTGGGTGGCTCGCTGTCCGCCATGGGCGGCATCGGCGCCCTGGTGCAGATCGCCGACCACACCGGCACCGCGACTGCCTACTTGCCAGGCTACGACGGTTCCGGCAACGTCGCGGCCGTGATGAAGAGCGACGGCACGATTTCCGCGGCGTATGAGTACGGGCCCTATGGCGAGTCGCTCCGCCGGACCGGCTCGTATGCGGGCACCAATCCGTTCCGGACGGCCACCAAGTACACGGACGACGAGTCGGGGCTGGTGTACTACGGCAGGCGGTATTACTCGCCGGGCTTGGGCCGGTTTCTCGGGCGGGATCCCATCGGGGAGGCGGGGGGCGTGAACCTGTATGCCTATGTCTCCAACCGCGTGCCGAATGCCTGGGATTACCTCGGGATGGACGCCTTCATGGTCGTCAACGGCTTTAAGCCCGATGGCAGTCTGAGCTGGGTGGAGGGTGACGGGCCGACTGGCATGGACATCGTCGAGGCAAGAAATAGCGCGATGGGGAATATCGGTTGGATGAGCTATGCGGAGGGGGCCTGCGCCACCGCCTTGTTGAACGTAGACCGCTATATTGTTGCTTCAGCACTCGTGAATAACACGGCCACCTTTGCGATCAATAATGCAACGGGTGAAACCGTTTTCGCGACTGGTTCAGACGAAATCAGCGCAGCCTTTCAGAACGTCGCGGCCAATTTCGGCGCTTCGATCGGGATAGACGTAGTTGATCGCTCCTATACTAGTTTGGTGACAATAACTAGCGCCCCAAACAGTGCAGGGCTGATCGCGTCGAGTGGAAACGGGATGTATTCCGACGGATCGATTCCCTATGTGACGCAAGGCGGAGAAGCGGGGGCTGCTGGACGTAACGGTGTCCCGGCAAC
>JBBRXD010000422.1:0-1797 GCA_038248775.1 Lysobacterales bacterium
GAGCAACAGCAGCGGTGAGTTGCCGACCATGGTCAGGCCGCCGCCCATCACGATGGCGGCGCCCAGCGGCAGCAGCAATCGCGACAGCGACACCCCGGTGCGCGACGACAAGCGCGAGGCCACGGGCAGGAACAGCGCGGTGACGGATGGATTCTGCATGAAGCCCGACATCAGCCCGGCCACGGCCGAGGTCCACAGGATCAGGCTGTCCTCGACGCCCTTGGACCGTCGCAACAACCACGACGCCAGCCGATTGAGTGCGCCGGTGTGGTCAAGACCCGCGCCCAGGATCATCGTGGCGATGATGCTGATGACCGCGTTTCCCGAAAACCCGGAAAACAACTCGTCCGCCGGCACCAGTCGCGCGACCCCCAGTGCGACCAACACGACCAATGCCGTGGCGTCCACGCGGATGCGCGGGAACATGAACATGACCATCGTGAACACGACCAGCCCCAGCACCAGCATCATGTCGCGGGTCAGGATCAGGTCGGTGCCCATGGTCGTTGGGATTCCCTAGCGCCTGGTGTACAGCAGGTCCCACACGCCGTGGCCGAGGCGCAGGCCGCGGGACTCGAAATGCGTCTGCCTGCGCCACTCGGGCCGCGGCAACGAACCGCGCGGGCCTGCGCTGTTTTGCAGTTCCGGTTGCGCATCGAGCACATCCCACATCTGCTCGGCGTAGTTCTGCCAGTCAGTGGCCAGGTGCAGTTGACCGCCCGGCCGCAGCCGCGAACAGAGCAGCGCGACGAATTGATCCTGCACCAGTCGACGTTTGTGGTGGCGCTTCTTGTGCCATGGGTCCGGGAAGTAGATGCGCACTTCGTCCAGCGAGGCTTCGGCAACTTCATGCTTGAGCACTTCGACAGCATCGTGCTCATACAGGCGAACATTGGACAGGTTCGCGACCGCCAGCGCATTGAGCAGTCGTCCCACGCCCGGGCCATGCACTTCAATGCCGATGAAGTCGCGATCGGGGTCGCGGGCGGCGGCAAATTCGACCTGTTCGCCGTTGCCGAAGCCGATTTCCAGGACGCGCGGCGCCTGCCGCCCGAAGCTCGCATCGAAGTCGCGCACCGTGCCGGTGTAGTCGATGCCGTAGCGTGGCCAATGCGCGACGAACGCGCGCTTCTGGGCGTCGGTGGTGCGGCCTCCGCGCAGCACGAAACTTCGAATCGAGCGCTCGCGCAGGGAAGGATCGGGCGACGCCGGCGTGGGATGGGCGTCGCTGGCCATCATTCAGAAGAACAATCCGTCGATCGGAGAAGACGCGTTGGCGTTCCGGCGGCGCGGGATTCGACCTGCCAGGAAGGCCTCGCGGCCGGCTTCGATGGCCTTGCGCATCGCGCTGGCCATCAGCACCGGATTGCGCGCGCTGGCGATGGCGGTGTTCATCAATACGCCGTCGCAGCCAAGTTCCATTGCGATGGCTGCGTCGGACGCGGTGCCGACGCCGGCATCCACCAGGATGGGAACCTTTGCATTCTCGATGATCTCGAGCAGGTTCCAGCGGTTCTGGATGCCCAGTCCCGAGCCGATCGGCGCGGCCAGCGGCATCACCGCCACGCAGCCGATCTGTTCGAGGCGCTTGGCCAGGATCGGATCGTCGGAGGTGTAGACCATCACGTCGAAGCCATCGCGCACGAGGATTTCCGCCGCTTCCACCGTCTGCAGCACATCCGGGAACAGGGTCTTCGGGTCGCCGAGTACTTCCAGCTTCACCAGCTTGTGGCCGTCGAGCAATTCGCGCGCGAGCTGGCAGGTACGCACGGCATCGGCGGTGGTGTAGCAGCCCGC
>JBBRXD010000423.1:0-1796 GCA_038248775.1 Lysobacterales bacterium
GGTACTCAGATTGCTTTGGACAATATAGGAATTGGAATTCCAAATGGAGCAATGCTAGGGGCTCTAGCGTTGATTTCGTGTAAGGTTTTGTTGCTAAGGCAAGACCTGCCACGCGCTCACGGAGTGCCCGCCCGCCATGCAAGAGCATACTGGTTATCTGCCCGGTCTGTCACCGATTGCCGGCAAGCAAATCCACGCTGCGTTCGACGGCGGGATGCTGTCGTCAAATGCTGGCGTGCTGCTGCTGCGCGAGGTCGGGCGCCGGCTCGGGATCGCCGATCGGTTGGCGGCGTGTTTGCCCGATCGTCGTGATCCGGCGCGTATCGACCACACGGTGGCCGAGATGATCGGCTTCCGCGCGATGGCGATCGCCGCCGGCTATGAGGACGCCGACGACTGCGATGCCTTGCGCTGCGAGCCGGTGTTCAAGATGGCGGTGGGCCGGCTGCCGGAAAGCGGCGAGCCGCTGTGTTCGCAACCGACCATGTCGCGGCTGGAGAACGCGGTCTCGCGCGTCGCGCTGGTCCGGATGATGGCGGCGATGGTCGATCTGTTCTGTGACAGCTGGAAGCAGGTGCCGAGGCGCATCGAGCTCGACATCGACGACACCGAAGATGCGGTGCACGGGTGCCAGCAGCTGGCGCTCTTCAATGCGTACTATGATTCCCATTGCTTCTTGCCGATCCACATTTACGAGGCGACGAGCGGCAAACCGGTCGCCGCCATCCTGCGGCCGGGCAAGACGCCGAGCGGCACGGAAGTACGCACCATCCTCAAGCACGTCATCCGGCGCATCCGCCAGAACTGGCCCAAGGTCGAGATCCTGGTGCGCGGCGACAGCCACTACGGCCGCCCGGAAGCGCTCGATTGGTGCGAGGACAACGGCATCGGCTACGTCTTCGGGCTGTCGGGCAACGCGGTGCTGAGGGCGATGGTCGCGCCGATCGCCGAGGACGTTGCCGTGCGTCGGGCGACCCATCGCGACAGCGACGCCAAGGTTCGCCGTTATGGCGAACTCATCTATGCCGCTCGCAGCTGGCGCCAGGAGCGCCGCATCGTGGCTCGCGTCGAAGCCTCCGACCAAGGCTGCGACAGCCGCTTCGTCGTCACCAATCTCGGCGGCAAGGCCAAGGCCCTCTACGAGCGCGTCTATTGCGCGCGCGGCCAGATGGAGAATCTGATCAAGGCGCACAAGACCCATCTCGCCTCCGATCGCACCTCCTGCCACGACGCCAGGGCCAACCAGTTCCGCCTCATCCTCCACTCTGCCGCCTATTGGCTGATGCACGGCCTGCGCGCCGCCGCGCCAAGGCGCTCCAGCTGGCGTGTTGCCCAGTTCGATACCTTGCGCACCCGCCTCATCAAGGTCGCCGCCCGTGTCGTCGAGAAGGGCACCCGCATCAAGCTCGCGCTGCCCACCGCCTGCCCGGACAAGGCCATCATCACTCACCTCGCCCGCGCCTTCGCCGCCCAGGCGCCATGACGGACGGGGCAACGTGCCCCGCCCGAACCGGACCCCGCGCAACCCCCAGCCGAACAAGTTCCTAAACAAGCCAGCGCAAAAACCGCGCCGCGCTCCCGCCTGCCCGCGCCGCAAAACCCGCCCCAACGCCCCGAAATCCACTACTCTGGTGAATAGATCGGGCTAACGCATCGACGATCCGGCGATCGCCTCCACCGCCACGGCAACCCTCACCGTGATTGCGTGAAGATGAGCTTCACCGGGAAGGCCGTCAGGTCGCTCCGGGCCTCAGGCGTTCGCGACCTGCGCGGCCTTGCGGCTGCACTGAACAACC
>JBBRXD010000424.1:0-1789 GCA_038248775.1 Lysobacterales bacterium
AGCGGCCTTGGCCGCGATAGCTCTAATCGCGGCCAAGGCCGCTCCCACACTCCAGGCAACCAGCGCGCTGGCGCGCTCGGCTAACCCAACCAGCGCGCTTCAAACTTCTGCAGCCATGATCGCGCCGGTCCAAATGCGAAAAGCTGGCCGACCACGACACCAATCGCATCAGCCCAGGCATCGCGCACGTCCATCATCCGGTCATCGGTAAACGCGCCTTGCGCCAATTCCATCGCGATGCCGAGCAGCACCAGCGCAATCGCCGAAACCAGGTGGCTGCGGCGCGAGGAAAATAGCCACACCGACCATGCCGATAACAACGCATACGCCAGGAAGTGGCCGATCTTGTCGCTTTCAGGCACGTCCACGCCCAGGTTGGGTGGATGGATCAGCGAAAGCACGATGCACAGCAGCCAGCCGAAGGCCCAGATGCCCAACCACAAGCGCGGCCGCCTGAACTCGCGCAGCGCAGCCATCAGGTCGGGCACGAGACTCACAGGCGCCGGCCCAGGTCACCGATGGCGAAGCTGCCGCGGAAATCCGCGCCGCGCTGGAAGCCCATGAACTGGAAGCGCTCGCCCATCTCGCCGGGCAGGGTCAGCTTCTTGATTTCCTGATGGCGGCGGTAGCGATCGACGGTGTCATCGATGGCTTCGATTTCTTCAAGAATCAACGGCAGGCCGTTGCCGAGCAGGAAGCTCGACTGCGAGCAGTAACCGGCGAATTCAAAACCGGCGTTCACGCCCGCCTCGGCAAGCGCGGTGAAATCGACGAAGGCAGTCAGGTCCTGCAGGCCGGGCAGGTAAAACGGATCGCCATGCGCGCGGTGGCGGTAGTGGCAAACCAATGTACCGTCGCTGCGCTCGGGCAGGTAGAACTCGCGACGCGGATAACCGTAGTCGCAAAGCAACATCACGCCATCGTGCAGCAAGCCGCCCACCGCCTGTATCCAGTACGGCAGCTGTGGCAGGATTTCCGAGCGATAGCCTTCCGGCAACGGCTGTCCGTTGTCGCGCTCGACATGGCGTACTGCGGCATGCAGCAACGCGTCGGCGGGTTGGTCAACACGCAGGAAATTTCCGATAGCGTCCAGCACTACGTGTTCTTCGTAAACCTCGCCGTCGTGGATGACGAAACGTGGCGTAGGCAGCGCGTCGAGTACTTCATTGGCGAACAACACGCCGCGCCATTCCGCCTCGGGTGGACCATCGAGCCATCGGCAACGATCAAACAGTTCGGCCGGCAGGGTCTCGCGCAAATGGGCTTGCTGCCGTTCGCGCAGGTCCGCGCTGGGCTCCAGCATCCAGTAGTGGGTGGGCAGGGCATCGAGCAAGGCAAGTTGCCGCAACGCCGCAGCCGCGAACACGCCGCTGCCACCACCGAGTTCGAAGAAAATGCTTTCGCCGCCGAGCCCGCGCAACACCGGTGCCACCGAATGCGCGACGCACTGGGCGAACACCGGCCCCAGTTCCGGCGCCGTCACGAAATCGCCGTCGGCGCCGAACTTGCGCGATCCCGCGCTGTAATAACCCAGCCCCGGGGCGTACAGCGCCAGCTCCATGTAGCGCGAAAACGCAATCGCGCCACCGGCCGCGGCAATCTGCACCCGGATCAAGCTTTCCAGCCTCGCGCTGTGTTCACGGGCTTCTGGCGAGGGTTCTGGCAAGCTATCGGCAGGCATGGATGACATCTTCATCGGGCTGGGGGCAGGATAAGGTGTCAGGGAAGCTGGACAAGGACAAGCCAATGCCGTCGAACCATCCTGTTGCACTGGTCACGGGCTCCGCGC
>JBBRXD010000425.1:0-1784 GCA_038248775.1 Lysobacterales bacterium
CTGTCGCCGGCGATCTGGCTGTCCGCAAACCGGTACAGCGCGTTGACCAAGACCTTCGAATCGATCGGGCCCGATGGCCCGATGCTCAAACGCGGTGGTAGCGGATTCTTCTTGGGTCCGATCTTCAAGCGGACCCGCCGATTCGCCTCATCGAAGTCAAGCTTCCCCAACTTCTCGGCCGTGTCGGCGCGCGTGCACTCAGCGCCGGTGGTGAGCTTGCACTCCTGCTCCGGCGCCAGATACGTGTAGACCGTGGAACGCTTCTCCGGCGTCGGCGGATGCGCCGGGTCCAGCTGCAGGGCGGCCAGGCACTCCGGGTCGTCCAGAAGTTCTTCTTCAGTGAGGTCAATGCGCGCAAACAGCGCCCACCAAGCTGGCTTGTCGGCACGACGGTGGAAGTCCAGCAGCTGATAGGTCAGCTCGGAGACATGGTGTTCCGGCGTCCAGGCGCTGCGCTCTGCCGGCAGTTCGTCCACCAGGCGCACGCGGTAGGGCACCAGCCGTTGCTCGGCCTCCTGGGCCTTGGTGAGCGCCTGAGCTTCGCCATCCTCGTCCGCTGAAGCGGCGCCTGGTCTTGCCTTCCATGGCAAGCCCGGCGGTCGAAGCGTCAGCAGCCAGTCGCGGAGTTGTTGGGTGGACTCGACATCGTCGCGGTTGTAATCGTGAATGTCCTGCAACAACTGGGCGTCGCGCGTCTCGCGCCAACGCTCGTAGTAGACGATGCTTGCGCCCGCGTTCTGCACATCACCGGCGCGGGCAGGCCGATAGAAGTGTTCGACGTATTTGATCGAGTAACTTGGCTCTGAGATGCGGATGCCTTCCCGCACCACCTTGTAGAG
Organism: Lysobacterales bacterium; assembly: GCA_038248775.1. Taxonomy (GTDB): domain Bacteria; phylum Pseudomonadota; class Gammaproteobacteria; order Xanthomonadales; family Xanthomonadaceae; genus Arenimonas. The sequence goes on from JBBRXD010000425.1 coordinate 840, forward strand.
ATCGACCAAGGCCCCCTGCCGGAGCAAGTTGTCCACCTCGACCTCGCGCGTGGCGTGCCAGCTGGCCAGGCGCTTGAGGGCGGTCTCCTCGTAGCTGGCGTAGTGGTAAACGTGCGCACCGGGGTGTTGCCGGCGCCGGTCTGCCACGAAGTCGATGAAGGCCTCGAAGGCGACACGCTCTTCTTGTCGTGTGTGGGCCCAGAAGGGAAGGAAGGCCCAGGCACCGTCCGCCAGAAACCAGACGCCGAACAGGTACTCAAGGCCGCCGTCCTCCAGCGGATTACCTTCCATGTCGAAAAACATGTCACCGGCATCGGGCGCAGGCAGGCGATGGAAACCACGGCGGCCATCCGGGTCAGTCGGCAGAACGAGCACTTCACGCTGACCGGTACGGCGCCCGCCGTCTTGCAAGGCCGCCTGCGACTGCAGCCGCGTCAGCATGTCACCATGCATCTTCGGGATGACATGGCCCGGCGGCAGCGCCGCCAGCCTTGCCAGCGTGTCGATGCCTGCCGCCTGCAGCTTGGTCCATTGGACGCGCGAGATGTTCGCCACTTGGCACAGATGGTCGTCCGCCACACGCTTAGCCTCGCAGCGCTCTCGCCAGTGGCACAGGTCGCAGTGGGCGCACGGCAACGGGTAGGTCGCCGGATCGGCGCCACCCGCCAGCGCCTGGATGCGCGCGAGAAACCGGGCCAGCAGGGCGCGGTAGTAGTGCATGTAGTCGGCGCAGCGAAACGCTCGCTCGGTCTGGTCGCCCAGCACGACGTGCATCCGCTTCGGCTCGGCACCCTGCGCCAGCGCAAGCAGGTGGCTGTAGAACGCCAGCTGCACCAGGAACTTGGCCTTGGCAGAGCGCGCCAGCTTGGTGTCGGCAACCTCGTACCGCCAAGTCCCCAGGTTCGACGCCTCTCCGTCAACGCGCATCAGGAAGTCCGCATGGCC
>JBBRXD010000426.1:0-1764 GCA_038248775.1 Lysobacterales bacterium
AGGGAAAGCGCGCCCGGTTCTCCTCTGTATCCGGCATTGAGATCCCGCTGCCATCGATGACTTTTACGGACCGACCGCACCAGCGCTGGGCCTCATCGGCGCGCTGGTCGATCCAGCGGCCGATCTCTTCGTGGGCGGCGCGCAGCCGCTCAAGGGGGAGGCGCTTGCGTGCCTGACAATAGGCGCTGTCACTATCGCTGGGGACAGGACGCCGGCCGGCCACGCACCAGGCCTGCACGCGGCGCACCGCCTCCCGACACGCGCTGGCGCGCGTGAGCACTTGGCCAAGAAAGGAGATGAAGGTCACCCACGGGGTGTAGATCCGCTCGCGCTGGTCACCGACTGGGTCGAACAACTCGGCGGGAATGAACTTCGCCACCAACACTGCCAACCCGTCCAGCGACGTGGCTCGCGAGGCCGCCCGCGCTGCATGGGTACGCGCTGGGCGACCGCACAACTGGTGGACAAAACCGGGCAGATAAGGAGTGGTTGAGGACATGCGTGCCTGTGCAGCGAATACCATGCCAACTTCTTACATAAGTAGTTGATAATCAACCGACTATTGCGCTAACTTAGTGCCATTCGGGTTTAGGGGTATTTACGTGACTCCACCAACCACTATGGGTTGTGGCCGGTGATCGAATCGAAGGTCGATGGGGCGACCTGCACGGCTTGCTGGGCTAAGCGCAGGAAGAGTTTGCCACGGGAGGCCGAGGTGCGGCGATTGAAGCGGAATGTGAACTCGTCGAGGTAGTCCTGCAGGTAGTCGATGGCGACCGCCCCTTGGTGCGTCCCCAGCATCCAACGCTTGAGCAGGGAGATGACTCGATGTGCCCGCGGCAAAAGATGGTCGGAATCCTCTGGCTGACGTCGTTGCACCTGCCGGTCGTGGATATATCCCTGCAATTCGCGGTAGGCGTTCAACCCGTCGGTTTGCACGGTGCTGCCCGGCAGAATCGCATCGGCGATGAATCCATGCAGAGTTTTGCGAGAGACATCGGGAATATGCTGCAGTCGGATTCGGCCGATACCGCTGCCGTTTACCTCGGCGGCCACAACGATCAAGGCCTTGTCGTAGGTCAGTCGCCCGCGCACAGCTTCCTCTTCGCCGCCCCAGTACGTTTCGTCCACTTCGACAATACCGTGAAGTTGCTCGCGCCCGGGTCGCACCATCGCGCGGCGCAACTTGTGCAGGATGGTCCACGCCGTTTTGTAGCTCCCCAGTCCCAGCGCCCGTTGCAGACCCAGGGCGCTGACTCCGTTTTTCTGATTGGTCACTTGCCACATCGCACGGAACCACACCGTCAGCGGCAGCTTGCTGTCCTGGAAAACTGTTCCGGCCGTCACTGATGCCTCCTTGCGACACGCTGCGCACCGCCACAAGCCACGCCGGATCTCCACGCCGACTCGATGCTGGCAACTCGGACAAACCATCCCCTCCGGCCAGCGCAGACTCACCAAGTACTCCCGACACGCGATCTCGTCGGGAAACTGGTGCTCGAACTCCAACAAGTTCGCGGGGAAACGCTCGGCCATCGCCAAAAACACTGCCGGTTGTGGTTGGTGGAGTCACGTAAATACCCCTAAAGGACTATGAGAAATTGGTCGGCGAGATCAGCGATCCGGCCGGAGACGGTGGGAAGTTTGTCTTTGTCGTCGACGCGTCCGGCACGCCCAGCCTGCGAATCGACACCAAGGTGGACGGCCGGCTCAAATCGCTAAATCTCACAGAGGGTGAATGCGAAGCCTTCAAAGCGGTGCTTG
>JBBRXD010000427.1:0-1748 GCA_038248775.1 Lysobacterales bacterium
CGGGCTTTACCAACTGCGCTTCAAGCTGGCCGATCCGCACGGGCACGAGCATGCCCTGGAAATCGGCGCACACGAACTGTGGTCGGATGCCGCGGCGGCGCCGGGCCAGGTCTGGACCGGACTGCGCTTCATCGACATGTCACCGAGCGACCTGTTGTTCGTGCGCAGTTGGGTCGCCGCGCCCGGCGGCGAACACGTCTGACCAGCGATTACCGGGCGGCGTGGCCGGCAGCGCCGGTCAACGCATGAAGTGGGCAGGTTCGGGGCGATGTACGTGGAAGCCTTGCGCATAGTCCACGCCAGCCTCGCGCAACACTTCGATGGTCTGCGAATCGCCTACCCACTCGGCTACCACCTTCAGTCCCAGTTGATGGCCGATATCGGTTACCGCGCGCACGATCGATGCACTGATCGGGTCGGTCTGCAGGTTGCGGATGAAACTGCCGTCGATCTTCACGAAGTCCACAGGCAGGTTCTTCAGGTAACCGAAGGACGCCATGCCGGCGCCGAAGTCGTCGAGTGAAAACTTGCAGCCGACCTTGCGCAGCGTGCCCATCAGATCCACCACTCGGACCATGCTTGCCACTGCTGCGGTTTCGGTGATCTCGAAGCAGATGGACGCGGGCGGCACGCCATAGCGCGCGAGCCACTCGAGCACGTAGGGCGCGAAGGTATCGTCCTCGATCGTCAGCGCCGACAGGTTGATGGCGCACATGTGCACCGGTTGACCGGTCGGATGCAGGCGGTTGAAATTCGCGAAGGCGGTGTCCACTACCCAGCGATCCAGTTGCAGCATCAGGCCGAAGCGTTCCGCCGCCGGAATGAAGGCGCCCGGCGGCACCATGGTGCCATCCTCGTCGCGCAAGCGGATCAGCAACTCCATGTGCAGGCCCTCGCCCTCCTGCGCGGACTGCAGCCCGGTCAGCTCCTGGAAGCACAGCATGAAGCGATCGTCGATCAGCGCCTGCCGCAGGCGACTGGCCCACTCCATCTCGCTGCGCCGAAGCATGGTATCCGCATCTTTTTCCGAGTACAGCTGCACCCGGTTGCGGCCGCGTTCCTTGGCCATGTAGCAGGCGGTGTCGGCCAGCGACAGCACTTCGCGCTGGCTCATGCCGGGCCGGTCGAGCAGCACCAGCCCGACGCTCACGCTCACCGCGTAGATGCGTTGTTCCGAACTGAAAACGAAGCCGTCGATTTCCAGGCGCATGCGCTCGGCGAATTCCAGGGCCTGTTCACGGGTCGCCGACTCCAGCAGGATGCCGAACTCATCGCCCCCCAGCCTCGCCAGCGTCTCGCCACCGAACAGGTGGCTGCCGAGCAGGCTCGCGAGCTGGATCAGCAACTGGTCACCCACGTTGTGGCCGGAAGTGTCGTTGATGATCTTGAACTGGTCCAGATCGAAGTACAGCAGGGCACTGGGCGAACCGCCCGAATTCACCCGCTCGAGCGCGGCGTCGAGGCGCCGGCCGAATTCGCGACGGTTGTACAAGCCGGTCAGCGAATCATGCGCGGCCTGGTAGAACAGCATCTCGTTCAGGTCGCGCAGTTCGGTGATGTCGTTGGCCACGGCCAACAGGTGAGGACTGCCGTCCAGGTCGATGCGTGACACCGACAGCGTGGCCCAGAACGGCGAGAATTTTTCCCCGGCAAAGCGCAAGGCGATATTGCGCATTGGCAAGTCGTCGGCGACCACCCGCCTGATCTTTTCCTGCACGGTCACATCATCGAAGATATCCCGTACCTGC
>JBBRXD010000428.1:0-1747 GCA_038248775.1 Lysobacterales bacterium
CAGGGGCCGCTGCCACAGGGTTGTGGGTGTGGCCGGTGTCCTGGGCTTCGGCGCGTTGCGGCAGGCTCGCATCGAGTTCCATTTCCACCAGCCAGGCGCCGGTATTGATAACGTCGCCGGCACCGCCCGCGATGCGCAGCACTTTTCCGGAGTACGGCGAGGGCAATTCGACTACCGCTTTCGCCGTCTCCATCGATACCAGCGGCTCGTCGAGCTTGATCGTATCGCCCACTTTCACCATCCACTCGACGATCTCGGCATCGGGCAGGCCTTCACCCAGGTCGGGCAGGAAGAATGTCTTGTTGGTCATGTTGGTTCTCCGTGCCGCCTCAGCCGGAAGCCAGGGTACGCTTGCTGGCTGCGATGATTTTTTCCACGCTGGGCAGGTACTTCATTTCCAGGCGGAACAAGGGGATATGCGTGTCGTAGCCGGTGACGCGCTCGACCGGTGCGACCAGGTCGAACATCGCTTTCTCGGCCAGTTGCGCGGCGATTTCGGCGCCAAAGCCCGCGGTGCGCGGCGCCTCGTGCACGATCACGCAACGGCCGGTCTTTTTCACCGACTCGTGGATGGTGTCGAAGTCGAGCGGCTTCAGCGTCGCCACGTCGATCACTTCGGCGCTGATGCCTTCCTTCTCCAGCGCTTCAGCCGCCTCGAGCGTCTCCTTCACTTGCGCGCCCCAAGTGACCAGGGTCACGTCGCTGCCGTCGCGCAGCACGAAGCATACGTCCATCGGCAAGGCCTCGCCGTCGTCGGGCACTTCTTCCTTGTACTGGCGGTAGATGCGCTTGGGCTCGAAGAAGATCACCGGATCCGGGTCGCGGATGGCGGCCAGCAGCAACCCGTAGGCGCGCTGCGGCGAAGACGGAATTACCACGCGCAAGCCGGGCACATTGGTGAAGATGGCCTCGTTGGCTTCGGAATGATGTTCCGGCGCGCGGATGCCACCGCCCCAGGGCACACGCAGCACCATCGGGCAATGCAAGCGACCGCGGGTGCGGTGCCGGAAGCGAGCAGCGTGGCAGATGATGTGGTCCACCATCGGGTACATGAAGCCGTCAAACTGCGCTTCGGCAATGGGCTTCATGCCCTGCGTGGCCAGGCCAACGGTCAGGCCGGCGATGGTGGTTTCATCCAGCGGCGTGTCGATCACGCGCTCGGAACCAAAGGTCTGCTGCAGGCCTGCGGTGGCGCGGAACACGCCGCCGTTCACGCCAACGTCCTCGCCCAGCACCAGCACTGTTTCGTCGTGCTTGAGTTCCCAGGCCATGGCCTGGGTGATGGCTTCGATCAGTGTAATCGCAGCCATCAGCGATTCTCCCACTTCAGCGCCGCGGCGCGTTGTTCGGCAAGGTCATGCGGCAATTCGGCGAACATGTAATCGAACATGGCCTCGACCGGTTGTGATTTGGTTTCGAGATAGGCATTCACTTCGATATCGGTCAGGCGGTTGCATTCTTCCTTCCATGCCGATTCTTCCGCTTCGCTCCAGACACCTTCATTGGTAAGGAACTTGCGCAGGCGCAGGAAGGGTTCGCGTTCCCAGGCAGCCTTCACTTCGGCATCGTCGCGGTAACGACGCGCATCATCGGCGGTGGTGTGGTCGGACAGGCGGTAGGTTACGAATTCCAGCACCGTGCCGCCATGGCCATTGCGTGCACGCTTCAGTGCAAACTCCATGGCGCCGACGACGGCGATGATGTCGTTGCCATCCACCTGCAGGCATTCCAGTCCACCTGCGATGCC
>JBBRXD010000429.1:0-1727 GCA_038248775.1 Lysobacterales bacterium
GCACCGACATTACGTTTTCTGAAGATCGCGCCAAACGCTTCGAAGCCTATGGCTGGCAGACCCTCAATGTGGCCGACGGCAATGACGTGGCCGCGATCAGTGCCGCACTGGACGCCGCCCGCGCCGACACCACGCGGCCATCGCTGATCCTGGTGCGCACGCATCTGGGTTTCGGCTCGCCCGAGCAGGATAGCTACAAGGCGCACGGCTCGCCGCTCGGCGTCGAGGATGTGAAAAAAACCAAGGAAAAGCTTGGCTGGCCGGTCGATCCGCCGTTTCTGGTGCCCGAGCCGGCGCTGGCGCATTTCCGCGAGGCACTGGATCGTGGCGCCAAGGCGGAAGCCGAATGGAATGGACGGCTGGACGCCTATACCAAGGCGTTCCCGGAACTGGCAGAAGATCTGCAAGGCCGTCTGCGCGGCGAACTGCCGGCCGGCTGGGATGCGGACATTCCGGTGTTCCCCGCCGACGCCAAGGGTATGGCCACCCGCGTCGCCGGCGGCAAGATCATGAACGCGTTCGCGCCGAAACTGCCTGCGCTTGGCGGTGGCTCGGCCGATCTGGACCCGTCCACCCATACCGCGCTGAAGGGGCTGGGCGATTTCAACCAGCTAATGGCATCCGGCGAGGACACCGAAGGGTCCGATGGTGGCGGCTGGAGCTACGCCGGCCGCAACCTGCACTTCGGCGTGCGTGAACACGCGATGGGCGCCATCGTCAACGGACTGGCCGCGCATGGCGGCTTCATCCCGTACGGCGCCACCTTTCTGATCTTCTCCGACTATATGCGTCCGGCGATCCGGCTGGCCGCGTTGATGGGCGTGCACGTGGTGCACGTGTTCACCCATGACAGCATCGCGCTCGGTGAGGACGGCCCCACCCATCAGCCGGTAGAACAGTTGGCCAGCCTGCGCGCGATCCCCAACCTCACCGTGATTCGCCCTGCCGACGCCAACGAAACCGCAGTAGCGTGGAAAGTGGCCGTGGAAACCCGCGATCACCCGGTGCTGTTGGCGCTGACCCGACAGGACGTCGCCACACTCGACCGCAGCCGCTATGCCAGCGCCGATGGCTTGCGCCGTGGCGCATATGTGTTGAGCGAGGCAAAGGATCACCAACCCGCGCTGCTCCTGATCGCCAGAGGCTCCGAAGTCGGCCTGATCCTGGCCGCCGCCGAGCGTCTGCAAAATGAAGGCGTCGCTGTGCGCTGCGTATCGATGCCGAGCTGGGAACTGTTTGATGCGCAGCCGCAAAGCTACCGCGACGAAGTGCTGCCGCCGAGTGTGCCTGCACGACTGGCGGTGGAACTCGGCGTATCCCAAGGTTGGTACCGCTACATCGGCGACCACGGCGATATGCTCGGCATCGAACACTTCGGCGCTTCCGCTCCCGCCGAGATCCTGCTGCGCGAATACGGCTTCACCGTCGACAACGTGGTGGCGCGTGCGCACAAGCTGCTGGCCTCGATCTCCGGCCCGCCGACACAGCCCCATCAGGAAGCCCAGAGTGGCGCCGTGCGTACCGACGCGGCGGCACGTTGATTTTCGTCGCCGCAGACAGGATCGCTCATGCCCACTCTCACCCCTTCCTCCGCCAGCGCCTCACGCCGGCTGTGCCTGCTCTCCAACGGTACGTATAGCGTGATGCTCAGCGACAGCGGTTCCGGTTTCAGCCGATGGCGCTACCTGTCGGTCACGCGCTGGCGCGAGGATGCCACCCGCGACCAC
>JBBRXD010000430.1:0-1714 GCA_038248775.1 Lysobacterales bacterium
CGGGCGCGAACCGTGGGCAAGTGATAGACGTAGCGCGGCGTGCCACGCGCGGCGATTTCAAGCAACTGCTCGCGCGCATCCTGCCACCAGTGCCGCGGTGCGATGGCGGTCTTGTCGATGCCCAACTTTCGCCAGCTCGGGCCGAAGACTTCGCTCTCGTCCACCGGCATCGCACCCGAGTGGATCAGCAACTCGTGCAGGCGCGGCATCAGGTCGTCGGCCAGCGCTTCGTCGAGCACGAAGGTCAGGTTGAGGTCGTTGGAACTCTGCGAGATCAGGTGCACGCGTTCGCGGCCAAACTCGCTCCAGACATCCGTAAGCTTGTGCAGCAGCGAGCGCATGCCGCGGCCGACCAGCGTTACCGCGCTGCAGGGCGTGATCACCTTTACCCGGCACACCTCGGCCAGGTCTGCGCACAGCGCGTCCAGCACGTTGGAGTTGACCAGGTTGTCGGACGGGTCCAGCGACACCGTGACGTTGGCTTCCGACGAACTGATCAGGTCAATGGACAGGCCGCGCCGCTTGAAGCGTTCGAACACGTCGGCCAGGAAGCCAACCTGTTGCCACATGCCGATGGTTTCCATGGACACCAGCACGATGCCGCGACGCGAGCTGATCGCCTTGACGCCCTCCAGCGTAGCGGCGCGGTGGTCGATGACCGTGCCGGCCATGTGCGGACGTTCGGTATCGCGGATCCAGATCGGCACGCGCGCTTCGCGGCACGGGTGGATGCAACGCGGATGCAATACCTTGGCGCCGGTACTGGCGATTTCCTGCGCCTCTTCGTAGTCCAGGCGCGACAACAGGCGGGCATCGGGTACCTGGCGCGGATTGGCGCTGAACATGCCGGGCACGTCGGTCCAGATTTCGACTCGTCGCGCCTGCAGCAGCGCGCCGAAATACGCAGCCGAGGTATCGGACCCGCCACGGCCGAGTATCGCCGTGCCGCCATCGTCGCTGCGCGCGATAAAACCTTGGGTGATCAGCAGCCGGGCATTGTTCGCGAAGCGCGCGCGCAACGTCGGGTCGCCCTGGTAGCGGCACGACACCGACAGCCGTTGCGACCATTGGTTCTGGTTCGGCAGCGACTGAGCCTGCAACCAGTCACGGGCATCGAGCCACTCCACCGGCAGGCCCTGCGAGGCCAGGTAGGCAACGCCCAAGGTGGATGACAACAACTCGCCTTGCGCCAGCACTTCAGCCGCCCAGCCCAGGTCATCACTGTCGCGACGCCCGTCGTGCGCAAGCGCGGCAAGTGCGCGCAGCCTATCATCGAGCACGCCGGCGTCCAGGCCCAGTTCGCCGCAGAAGTCGAGGTGCCGTTGCGCAATCGCCTCGACCCGCGACTGCACGGCAGCGGCATCGCCGCGGTGGTCGATGATGGCCTGCAATTCATTGGTAATACCCGACAAGGCCGACACCACCACCAGCACCCGGCATTGTTCATCGCGCACCCGCTCGCGCATCAGCGTGCCGATGATGTCCCAGCGATGGCGACGGGAGACACTGGTGCCGCCGAACTTCAGGACAATCCAGTCATCCGTGCTGGCAAGGGCAGTCATGGCAGTAGCGGGACTCAAGGCAAAGGTATGATTCAGGGGCGCGATCCGGCCAGGACCTGCCGGCGCACATCCTCGGAATGATAAACGATGTCCACGCCACGACGATTTGTCCAACTCGATGTTTTTGCCGATCGGCCCGGCGCCGGCAATCC
>JBBRXD010000431.1:0-1712 GCA_038248775.1 Lysobacterales bacterium
CTGCGCGAGGTCAGCCTGAACGCGCAGGTCGGCGCGCTGGGTTTCTACGAGAAGTTTGGCTTCCAGCCCTACGGGGAGCGTTTCGAGGAAGCCGGCATCGAGCATCTGGCGATGAAACTGTTGCTAGATCTGCCGGTGGTCAGCCCGCGCGCCGCAGCGCGACCGCGCGGCCCGTCGCTGGCCACCGAGGAGTTCGCCGGCCTCGACAAGACCATTGAGGCCATTCGCACGCTGGTCGTCCAAGCCCGCCGCGAACTCGTCGTTTACAGCCGCGACCTCGAGCCTGCGGTGTACGCGCACCCAGCCGTGGTTGATGCCTTCCGGACTTTTGGTGTTGCCGGACGCGGCGCCGTCGCGCGTTTCATCCTCCAGGACCCCAGCGTCGCCCAGCGCACGCCGCATCCCCTGCTGGCGCTGGCCCAGCGGCTGCCCAGCAGCTTCGTGTTCCGCAGTCCGCAGGACCCCGAGGAGATGCAGTACCCCTCGGTGTTCGTGGCCAACGACAACGATGGCTACCTGTTCCGGCTGCTCGGCAGCCGTTTCGAGGGCGACTGGAGCCCGGCCCTGCCCGGCCGCAATCGGCAGCTGCGGGAACAGTTTGGTCGCAGTTGGGAACGGGCGCGCGCATGCACCGAACTCCGGTCATTGGCCATCTAACGCCCCGCCATTGCGGCTTGCGGCCTTGGTCGCAGGTACTCACGGCTGCGACGCTCGGGCTATAATTCGCGTTCTCCGAAGTACCCGTCACCGCCTGTATCTCCAACGAGGCAGCCAACAACGTCGTGGATAGCCTGATCAAGCAGTTTTCCCAGACCTCCCAGCTTTCCGGCGGCAACGCCGGCTTCATTGAAGACCTGTACGAGCAATACCTGGTGGACCCCGACAGTGTCGGCGGCGCCTGGAAGTCGTACTTCGACGGGTTCAAGGGTCGGGAATCGGGTGACGTACCGCATTCCGCGGTCATGGCGCAGGTCCAGGCGGCCGCGCGTGTCGCCCACCGGGGCGGCGGCATGGACGAGGAAGCGGCGCGCAAGCAGACCTCGTTCGGCAAGCTGGTAACGGCCTATCGTTCGCGTGGGCACCTGGGCGCATCACTCGACCCGCTGGCGATGACCCCACCCCAGCCGGCGCCTGACCTCGGCCTCGAATTCCACGGCCTGGACACGTCCGACCTGGACCGCGAGTTCAGCGTCGCCACTTATTTCGGCACCGAGAAATTCAAGCTGCGCGATTTGCTCGCGAAACTGAAAGCGACTTACAGCGGCAGCATTGGCGCGGAGTTCATGCACATCTCCGATGCCGCCCAGCGCCACTGGATGCAACAGCGGATGGAGAGTGCGGCCGGCAACTTCGGCCTGGGTGCGGAGGAAAAGACCCGGGTGCTAGAGCGCCTGACCGCCGCCGAAGGGCTTGAACGTTACCTGCACACCAAGTATGTCGGCCAGAAGCGTTTCTCCCTGGAAGGCGGCGACTCGCTGATTCCGCTGATGGACACGCTGGTCCGCCGCGGCGGTAGCCACGGCGTAAAGGATGTCGTCATCGGCATGGCCCATCGTGGCCGCTTGAATGTCTTGATCAACACGCTGGGCAAGCCGACTGCAAAATTGTTCGCGGAATTCGAGGGCAAGTTCGATCACCCCGATACCCCGGAGCACTCCGGCGACGTCAAGTACCACATGGGTTTTTCCGCCGACATCGCGACGCCGGGCGGC
>JBBRXD010000432.1:0-1710 GCA_038248775.1 Lysobacterales bacterium
CCACGCTGACTGAAGCCGGTTACGTGGGCGAGGACGTGGAAAACATCATCCAGAAGCTGCTGCAGAAATGCGATTACGATGTCGAAAAGGCGCAGAGTGGCATCGTCTATATCGATGAAATCGACAAGATTTCGCGCAAGTCGGAAAACCCGTCCATCACCCGCGACGTGTCGGGCGAAGGCGTGCAGCAGGCTTTGCTGAAACTGATCGAGGGCACGGTTGCCTCGGTTCCGCCGCAGGGCGGCCGCAAGCATCCGCAGCAGGAATTCCTGCAGGTCGATACCAAGAACATGCTGTTCATCTGCGGCGGCGCCTTCTCGGGTCTGGACAAGATCGTGCAGCAGCGCAGCACCGAGGCCGGCGGCATCGGCTTTGGCGCCAAGGTCAAGAGTTCCGAGCGCAAGGCCGATGTCAGCAAGTTGTTGTTCGAGGTCGAGCCGGAAGACCTGATCAAGTTCGGCCTTATTCCCGAGTTCGTCGGCCGCCTGCCGGTGGTTGCCACGCTCGAGGAACTCAATGAAGAAGCGCTGGTGCGCATCCTCACCGAGCCCAAGAACGCCATCACCAAGCAGTTCAAGAAGTTGTTCGACATGGAAGGGGTGGAACTGGAAGTACGCCCGGACGCATTGCTGGCAATCGCCCGCAAGGCGCTGAAGCGCAAGACCGGTGCGCGTGGCCTTCGCACCATCATGGAATCTGTGCTGCTCGACACGATGTACGACTTGCCGTCGCTTGAAAACGTCAGCAAGGTCGTGGTCGATGAGTCGGTGATCAACCACCAGACTGAACCCTACCTGATCTATACCAGCACCCCGGCCGCCGCCCCCCGCGCGGCCTCCGGCGAATAAATGCACCTGCAATCAAATCAACACGGGCCGGCCATCCGGCCCGTTTTCATTTGAGAATCTGGCGTATGGTTAGCTGGAAAAGTCCTGATTCGAGCCACATGTAAGGGTTGGTTCGCCCCATTTGGAGAAAGTCATGGAAAACCCCACCTCGGTCCGCCTCGATCTGCCGGTCCTGCCCCTGCGGGACGTCGTCGTGTACCCGCACATGGTGATTCCGCTATTCGTCGGACGAGACCGGTCGATCAAGGCCCTGGACATCGCCATGGCGGCGGACAAGCAGATCCTGCTGATCGCCCAGAAGAGCCCGGACGTGGACGACCCCGCGCAGGCAGACCTGTATCCGGTCGGCACGCTGGCGACAGTCTTGCAGCTGCTCAAGCTGCCCGACGGCACCATCAAGGTGCTGGTGGAGGGCGTGTCGCGCGTCGCCATCGAGGGCTATGGCGATAACGACGGCGCATTGACTGCGCAGGGCACTGCCCTGGAGTCGAACTACGAGCGCGACGAGCGCGAGATGGGTGTGACCCTCGGCTCGCTGATGGGCCTGTTCGAACAATATGTAAAAACCAATCGAAAACTGCCGCCTGAACTATTGACCACGCTGTCGGGCATCGACGATCCGGGTCGGGTAGCCGATACGATCGCCGCGCACCTCGGTGCGCGACTGGCCGACAAGCAGCGCTTGCTTGAAACCCTGGAAGTGGGGCAGCGCCTCGAGATCCTGATCGGCCTGGTGGACGGCGAGATCGACGTGCAGCAGATCGAAAAGCGTATCCGCGGCCGCGTGAAATCGCAGATGGAGCGCAGCCAGCGTGAGTACTACCTCAACGAACAGATGAAGGCGATCCAGAAAGAACTGGGC
>JBBRXD010000433.1:0-1696 GCA_038248775.1 Lysobacterales bacterium
GAGCGCCCCGTCGAGCGCGGCCTCGGCCTTCTGGCGCCACTGCTCCAGCTTGAACATCGGCAGACCGAGCTCGCGGGAGAGCAGTTCGGCGCTCTCGCCACGCAGCAGGCGCAGCACCACCTCGCGCTTGCGCGCAACACTCCACCGCTGGCCGGGCTTCGGTGCGCCGGGCTTCGGCGCGCCTGCGCCCGACGGGGCAGCGCGGCCCGTGGACAGCATCAGGACGATCGATCTCGTTCATGTTCGGCTTCATCATTCCGGTTTCCTTAGACAAATGGGTGTCCAGAGAAACCGGGTGCAGCTCACTGGTTAAACCTCTGGCACGTGCGTTCCGGTACCAGCGGATGCTGGACGAGGGGCGCTACGCCTCCATCACCGAGATGCCGGCGGCGGAGCGAATCGCGAGGGGGTACCTGGGCAGCCTGCTGCGCCTGACCCTCCTGGCGCGGGCCATCGGGGAGGCCATCCTCGACGGCAGGCAGCCGGACGGCCTGACCTTCGCCGTTCTGGCCGCAGGGGTTCTGGTTGGCTGGGACAGCCAACGGGAAACTGTCGGCGCGAGCGGCTCCAGAGCAGGACCCACCCAAAGGATTGATCGCGCTTGACAGGGCTGGCGCATCGAAGGCCGTTATGAAAGAGAGTGGACTCAAGTTTGCCTTGCTGAGCCTCAGCGGAAGCTCTCTTTCATAAGGATGCCCCAGTCCAGCCCTCAAACGCCGCCTTGGGCGATACGAAACCATAAAATTCCACGGCGAGGCGGCACTTGCCTTTGTGCCGCTTGCCGCCCACTTCGCCGCACGTCCCGCCGATCGACCTCTTCAGCCTCCTGGTGCCGTTGCGGCGAGCGTAGATGGCGCCTGGCCGGTTCGATGGCGTGGCATAGATTTTGACCGACCCCAGGCGGTCCTCAAAACGTATGCCCGCAAGGAGGCGCTGGTCCCGTCGCAGATCCATCGAGGGCACCAGGGCGCTTGACGTTCTTGCTCGACGGGCGCTGGGTCGAATTTCCGAGAAACTATGCGGTGCGCCGGGTAAGGAGACTTGCAAAAATGCCGTCTTTCACTCCTGTTGCCGTCTAATGGCAAATATTCTCATCGTCGAGGACGACCCGTTCATTCGCCAGAATGCCAAGTTGATCATGGAGGATCTGGGCTTCGACGTGCTGCTCGCCCGCAACCTTGAAGAAGCGCTGGTCCATCTGGCAGCATCGGGACCGATCGACGCACTCTTTGTCGACATACGTCTGCAAGCCTTGGCCCTTGGCGGCTATGACGTCGCCAACCAGGCAATCACGCTTCGGCCGGGTCTCAGAGTATTGTACACCTCGGGCAGCCCGCTGACCGCCGACATGACCGACCGATTCGTCGGTGATGGCCGCTTCATCCAGAAACCTTATTCGAAGCAGCAACTCGAATTTTCGGTTGGACAACTTCTCGACTAATCCAAAAAACCAAAGCGCACGTCGTCGCGGCGCATTTAGGTCACAACAGAAAATGTCCATGCCAAACGCGGAGAGAGGGTCGGCCCATCCGCCTACCGAGTTGCTCGACAGTCGCCAGACGGCAGAATCAATCGTCAAGGCGGACGCGCTGCAGCGTGCGATCTTCAACAGTGCCAATTTCTCCAGCATCGCGACCGACGCCAGGGGCGTGATCCAGATCTTCAACGTGGGTGCCGAACGCATGCTCGGCTACAC
>JBBRXD010000434.1:0-1694 GCA_038248775.1 Lysobacterales bacterium
ACCGGAATCGTGATGATCGGAATGATGGAGGCGCGCAAGGTGCGCAGGAAAACAAAAATCACCAGTGCGACCAACAGCACGGCTTCAAAAATGGTGCGGTATACATTCTTGACCGAACGGTCGATAAACACTGAATTGTCATTGGCAATATCGATCAGCACGTCGGGCGGCAAGTCGGCCTTGAGCTTCGGTATGGCCTCCTGCACGCCTTTGGACAAATCCAGCGGGTTGGCCGTTGCCTGGCGGATCACGCCGACAGCGACGGCCGAACGGCCATTCAGGCGGACCGCCGTGCGCTCATCGGCCGCGCCTTCCTCGACGCGGGCGACATCGCGCAACCTGACCGAAAAGCCGTTCACCGTCTTGATTACGATGTCGCCAAACTGTGCGGGCTTGGTCAGGTCGGTCTGCGAAGTCACGCTGAATTCACGCTGCTGCGACTCGATGCGCCCTGCAGGCAACTCCAGATTGCTGCGGCGAATCGCGTCCTCGACATCCTGCGTCGTCAGCCGGTAAGACGCGAGCTTGTCGGCATCCAGCCAGACCCGCATGGCGTATTTTCGTTCCCCAAAAACGCGCACATCTGCCACGCCGGTCACGGTTTGCAGGCGAGGCTTGACGATGCGGTTGACCAGGTCGTTGATCTGCAGCGGCGTCATCGATTCGCTGGAAAAAGCCAGCTGGATGACAGGGAAGGCGTCGGCCTCGACCTTGGCAATGACCGGCTCTTCTATGGCCTGCGGCAGTTTGTTACGCACCCGGGAAGTTCGGTCGCGCACCTCGGCGGCAGCGGAATCGGCGTCTTTCTCCAGCCGGAAGCGCACGCTGATCTGCCCCTGGTCGGCGCGGCTGATCGAGGTGATCACGTCCACGCCGTCGATGCCGGCAATCGAGTCTTCCAGCGGCTTGGTCACCTGCGACTCGATGACCTCGGCCGAGGCGCCGGCGTAGCGCACGCTCACGGTCACGACCGGTTCGTCGATCTTGGGATACTCGCGCACCGTCAGGCGGTTGAAGCTGACCGCGCCCACCAGGACGATGAGCAGCGACAGCACGGTGGCGAACACCGGGCGGCGAATGGAGGTTTCAGCGAGTTGCATGGAGCGGTACGGCGTTGATCACGGGGATTGCGGCAGACGGCAGGCCTCAGCCCGGATTGCGCATCGCGGGAGTAGGCGGGCTGGGCATGGCAGGGGCGGTGCTGGAGGTCGACATCACGCCGCCGCTGGCGGGAGCCTGGGAAACAACGGTGCCGCACGGGTTGGGGCCTGGCGGCGCTGCGGTGGCGGCGGCCGCCACGGGCGAAGCCGGTGCACTGGATGCCGCGCCAGCAGGGACGCCGCCATTGAGGTTCACCACCCTGACAACGGTGCCATCCTTCTGGATTCGCTGCTGGCCTGTCCTGACCACGGTGTCGCCGGGCGACAGCCCTTCCAGGATTTCAACCTTGCCCGGACTGCGCAGGCCCACCTTGACCTCGACACGCTGGGATTTCCGCGTTTCTTCGCTGGGTCCTTCGAGCAGCTTGATGACAAACTGCTTCCCGCTTTGCGGAACAATCGCTTCTTCGGGAATGACGCTGGCATTGTCGCGAACGCCGAAAACCGTATTGACCCGGGCGAACATGCCGGGGCGCAACTGCAGCGCCCGGTTGTCGATGCAGCCGCGTATGCCGACCGACCGGCCGTTGGCAT
>JBBRXD010000435.1:0-1682 GCA_038248775.1 Lysobacterales bacterium
GGCGTGCTGCAGGCGACGCTGGCCAAGCATCAACTGGTGAAGTCGGCGCAGCCGTAGTGGGGCTATCGCGGCCAAGGCCGCTCCCACAAAGGCCGCTCCCACAAAGGGCGCTCCCACAAAGGGCGCTCCCACAAAGGGCGCTCCAACGGGAGTCAGGCTATCAGCTTCGGGACCAGGCCGATCAGGGCGACCACGAGCAGTCCGATCCAGGCGATGGCGGCAACCACGAAGCCCGAACCGCGCTTGTTGGCTGCGCGCAGGTAACCGAACAGATACCAGGTACGACCGATCAGCCAGGCATAACCGAGCCATGCGGCGTAGCTGGGATTACCGAACACGGTGGCGATCCACAGCGTGGGCAGGAACATCACGGTTTGTTCCAGCGTGTTCTGGTGGGCACGAAAAGCGCGTTCGAAATCCGGGTGGCCAACCACGGTGGGCGCGTCCACTTTGTGGATGCCACGCGCTCGGCCCACGTAAAACATCGCGACGACGACAAGGATCATGTTCAACAGGGTGATCAGCGCTGCGTGCAGGGTCATGGAGGTTCCGTCAGGCCAGGGAATGCGCAACTCTAGCAAAGCGCGGCGGCGCATGCGGTATCTTGTCGGCCATGGCCAAAGTCCTGATCCCGCTGCCCGATGCCGATTTCGATACGACCGAAGTGGCCGTGCCCTGGCGAGTGCTGACCGATGCCGGCCACGCCGTGGTGTTTGCGACCGAAGCGGGCGCGGTTGCTGCCTGCGATCCGCGCCTGCTGACCGGCGTGGTGTTCGGAAAGCTGGGCGCCGATGACATCGCGAAGGATTGTTATCGGCAAGCATCCCAGTCATCCGAGTTCCGCAACCCGCTGTCGTGGGCCAAGTTGGTGGCGACGGACTTCGATGCGTTGCTGCTTCCCGGCGGACATGCCCAGGGCATGCGCCAATACCTCGATAGTGAATCCTTGCAGCGCTTCGTGGCCGAATTCGCCACGCTCGACCGGCCCATGGCCGCCATCTGCCATGGTGTGCTGCTGATGGCTCGCGCGAAGCAGGCCGACTCGGGACTGAGTGTGTTGAACGGACGCCGCACGACCTGCCTGCCCCGATACATGGAGGCGCTCGCGTTCGGCCTGAGCTTCTGGAAATTGGGACGCTATTACCGAACCAATCGGGCCTATGTGGAATCGGAAGTGCGCGCGGCGCTGGCGTTGCCGTCGCAGTTCGAGCGCGGGCCGATCACCCTGGGTGATCGGGGCACGCCCGATGATGACAGCGCAGCCTTCGTGGTGGAGGACGGCAATTATATTTCGGCACGTTGGCCAGGCGATGCCTGGTTGTTCGCGCGCCGGCTGGTGGCCCAGTTGAAGGCACAACGTGCGAAGGCCGCCGCATGAACACACCCTTGCAGCCTGACGTCATCCATGCCACCCGCGAGTGGCTCGAGAAGGCCGTGATCGGGCTCAACCTGTGTCCCTTTGCGAAGTCGGTTCACTTGCGTGGGCAGGTGCGTTTCGTGGTCAGCGATGCAAGCGATGAAGCATCGCTGCTGGCCGACCTGCTGCACGAACTCGAGTCGCTTTACGACGCCGATGCCAACGAAGTGGAAACGACCTTGCTGGTCCACCCCTGGGTGCTGGGTGATTTCCTCGACTACAACCAGTTCCTCGATATTGCCGACGCCGCGGTGTCGGAACTTGA
>JBBRXD010000436.1:0-1678 GCA_038248775.1 Lysobacterales bacterium
AAGCTCCCAGGTCTGGAAGAACGGCGTCCAGTCGATGATGGCGCGCAACTCGGCCAGCGAAACGTCTTCGAATACCGTCACGCCAGGCTTGTTTGGCGCGGGTGGCGTGTAGTTGGTCCAGTCGCCGTCAAAGCGCTTGCGGCGCGCACGTTCGATGGTCATCAGCGGCTTGGCGTCGCCCCGGTTGGCATGGCGTGCGCGGACCTCGGCATAGTCGGCGGCGATCTGCGCCACCAGCGGGCCGCGCAGGTCGGCGCTCAACAGCGACTGGGTCACGCCCACGGCGCGCGAGGCGTCCTTCACCCAGATCACGGGTTCGGCGTAGTGCGGCGCGATTTTCAGCGCGGTATGGGCACGCGACGTGGTCGCGCCGCCGATCATCAGCGGAATGTCCATGCCCTGGCGCTTCATTTCCCGGGCTACGTGGCTCATCTCTTCCAGCGAAGGCGTGATCAGCCCTGACAATCCGATGATATCCGCCTTCTCTTCGCGGGCGCGGTCGATGATGGTCTGGGTCGGCACCATCACGCCCAAATCCACCACGTCGAAGTTGTTGCAGGCCAGCACCACGCCGACGATGTTCTTGCCGATATCGTGCACGTCGCCCTTCACGGTGGCCATCAGCACCTTGCCCTTGGGCTTGCCGCCATCGCCGGTGCGCAACTTTTCCTCTTCGATATACGGGATGAGGTGGGCGACGGCTTTTTTCATCACGCGCGCCGACTTCACCACCTGGGGCAGGAACATTTTTCCAGCGCCAAAAAGATCACCGACGATGTTCATGCCGTCCATCAGCGGACCTTCGATCACATCCAGGGGCCGGGCGGCTTGCTGGCGCGACTGTTCGGCATCAATCTCGATGAACTTGTCGATGCCGTGCACCAACGCGTGCTGGATGCGCAGGTTCACCGGCTTTTCGCGCCAGGCCAGGTCTTCGCTGCGGACTTCGCCTTTCTTGGATTTGTGCTTGTCGGCTTCAGTCAGCAGCCGCTCGGTTGAATCGTTGCGCCGGTTAAGCACCACGTCCTCGACCGCTTCGCGCAGGCTTGGCTCGAGGTCATCAAGGATGGGCAGGCCGCCGGCGTTGACGATGCCCATGTCCATGCCGGCCTGGATGGCGTGGTACAGGAACACGGCGTGGATCGCTTCGCGTACCGAATTGTTGCCGCGGAACGAGAACGACACGTTGGAGACACCGCCAGATATGTGGCTCAGCGGGAAACGGCGCTTCAGCTCACGCGTCGCATTGATGAAGGCAACCGCGTAGTCGTCGTGTTCCTCGATACCCGTGGCGATGGCGAAGACGTTCGGGTCGAAAATGATGTCTTCTGGCGCAAAGCCTGCTTTCCCGGTCAGTAGGGCGAAGGCCCGCGAGCAGATCTCGACTTTTCGCTCGAGGGTATCTGCCTGGCCCTTCTCGTCGAAGGCCATCACCACCACCGCCGCGCCGTAGCGGCGGACCTTGGCTGCCTGCTGCAGGAAGGCCTCTTCGCCTTCCTTCATCGAGATCGAATTGACGATGGCCTTGCCCTGCACGCACTTCAGCCCCGCTTCGATCACTTCGAACTTCGAGCTGTCGATCATCACCGGCACGCGGGCGATATCGGGCTCGGCGGCGATCAGTTTCAGATAGGTCGTCATGGCATAGACCGCGTCGAGCAGGCCTTCGTCCATGTTG
>JBBRXD010000437.1:0-1673 GCA_038248775.1 Lysobacterales bacterium
GAAGAACTGGGAGGCTTTCATGGGCTATTTTTCTGGGTTTGGAGACTGTCGTCCGGCCGGGCGCTTGGCGGGTGCGCCTTCGCTGTGCATAATGGACTCAGTTTAAAAATTTTGAGGTTCGATTATGCTTGACAGGGACGGATTTCGGCCCAACGTCGGCATCATCTTGCTCAACCAGAGAAGTCAGGTATTTTGGGGCAAGCGCATACGCACCCACTCCTGGCAGTTTCCGCAGGGCGGCATTGACCGGGGCGAAAATCCCGAGCAGGCCATGTTCCGCGAATTGCATGAAGAAGTGGGGCTGTTGCCGCAACATGTGCAGGTGCTTGCCCGGACCCGGGACTGGTTGCGCTATGAGGTACCCGACCGGTTTATTCGCCGCGATGCGCGCGGACATTACAAAGGCCAGAAACAAATCTGGTTTCTCCTGCAACTGGTCGGCCACGACTGGGACTTGAACCTGCGCGCTACCGACCATCCCGAGTTCGACGCCTGGCGATGGAACGACTACTGGGTGCCGCTTGACGTGGTCGTGGAGTTCAAGCGCGGTGTCTACGAAATGACGCTGACCGAGCTGTCGCGTTATGTGCCTCGTGCCGATACCCGATTCGACGTGAGGCCGGACCACCGCAACCGCTACCTGCGCGGCGGCCTGCGCCAGCGCGATCTCGTGGATGCAGGGGCGGGCGAGCAAGGATTGCGCGGCGCCGGGATGCCGGGCGCCTCTTTTGAGCTCCCTCCCGGGGCAACCTTTGAACCCGATCCGCAGACCAACGTGGCAGCCGCTTCCAGGAACGATAACCATGATATTTAGACCCCTGGCCTTGGCGTTTGTGCTCGGTCTGTCTCTGACTGCCTGGGCGCAAACTGCGGTCGACGCGCTGGACTGGCAGGAGGGCGAGGTGCCGCCGCCGCCCGCTTTCGACGCGGGAAAACTTCTGAATTTTGACGTTTCCAGCGGCTCTTCCCTGGTGTACGGTGTGGACCCGGCCAGCTTGAGTATTGGCAAGGACGGCATTGTTCGTTACGTGGTCGTCGCCACCAGCGCCAGCGGAGCGCGCAACGTGCTTTATGAAGGTCTGCGCTGCTCAAGCGGGGAATTCAAGACTTATGCCCGCTACACGCCGGAAGGCCTTTGGCGCGATGTGGAGCAACCGCAATGGCATTCCATGTTCGGGAACATGCCATCGCGGCATGCATTGAAGTTCGCCCGTGTGGGTGCTTGCGACAATTCGGCCCCGGCCTCTTCGGTCGGTGAAATTGTTCGCCAGCTCAAGACCCAGGGCTATAGCCCGTAAGCACCAGGTTGGTCCGGTGGACCATTTCCGCTTCGCCGGTGTAGCCCAGCAGCTTTTCAAACTCCGCCGAGGGCTTGCGGCAAATCAGCCTGGCCTCCGCGCTCGAGTAGTTGGCCAGCCCGCGCGCAATCTCGCAGCCCGCAGGGTCGTGCACAGCAATCACGTCACCGCGCGAAAACTCGCCCTGCACCGATGTCATGCCAATGGGCAACAGGCTTTTGCCTTCATCGCGTACTTTGGCGGCTGCACCCAAATCGACAACCACCGAACCGCGCAGCTGCAAGTGGTCGGCCATCCAGCGCTTGCGGGCCTGATTCTTGGGTGTCTGGGCGACCAGCAGGGTGCCGATAGCCTCGCCCTGCGTTAGCCGGACCA
>JBBRXD010000438.1:0-1672 GCA_038248775.1 Lysobacterales bacterium
ATTGCGCGGATCGCCGATCGTGTAAACCGGATGGCCGAAACCGATCACGATCTCCCTGCGTTCGACCCGGGCGCGGATGTCAGCTTCCGCCTCGTCGGCGTTGTCGTAGCGGCTGATGATATCCATCGCCGCTTCATTGGCGCCGCCATGCTTGGGCCCGCGCAGTGCGCCGATGGCGCCGGTGATGCAACTGAACATATCGGAGCCTGTGCCCGCGATCACGCGAGCAGCGAAGGTGCTCGCATTGAATTCGTGTTCGGCGTACAGGATGAGCGAGCGATCCAGCGCGCGTTCGTGCAGGCTGCCCGGCGTGAGCCCATGCAGCAGGTGCAGGAAGTGCCCGGCAATGGTGTCATCGTCCGTCTCGCACTCGATGCGGCGGCCATTGCGCGTGAAATGCCACCAGTACAGGAGCATCGAACCGAAGCTCGCCATCAGGCGGTCGGCGATATCGCGCGCCTCCGACTCCGGATGCGTTTCGCGTTCCGGCAGCACCGTCCCCAGTATCGAGCAACCGGTGCGCAACACATCCATCGGATGCGCATTCGCGGGGATAAGCTCCAGCGCATCGGTGACGATGGCGGGTAATCCGCGCAAGCGCTTGAGCTTGGTGCGATAGGCCTTGAGCTGCGACGCCGACGGCAGTTTGCCATGCACCAGCAGATGCGCGACTTCCTCGAAGCTCGACCGCGTCGCCAGGTCCTGGATGTCATAGCCACGGTAATGCAGGTCATTGCCGCTGCGTCCCACCGTGCACAAGGCGGTGTTGCCCGCGACCGTGCCACTGAGTGCGACGGATTTCTTCGGCTTCGGCAGGTTGCTCGGGGTATCGCTCATCGTGTACTCCAGATTATTCCTCGCCGTCGCCCTTGGCGAACAACTGGTCGAGCTTGTCTTCGTATCGGTGGTAATCGAGAAAATCATAAAGCTCGGCCCGCGTCTGCATGATCGGAACGACTGACTTCTGCGTGCCTTCGCGACGCACGGCTTCGTAGAAGGTTTGCGCTCCCTTGTTCATTGCGCGATAGGCGCCGCAGCAATAGAGCACGATATCCACGCCTGCGCTGCCAAGCTCGTCGGTGGTGAACAGGGGCGTCGTTCCGAATTCGGTGATGTTGGCCAGTATCGGCACCTTCACCGCATCCTTGAACTGGCGGTATTGCTCCAGCGTGTAGATTGCCTCGGGGAAGATCATGTCGGCGCCGGCTTCAACGAACGCTACGGCGCGCTCGATGGCAGGCTCAATCCCTTCAACCGCGATCGCGTCGGTACGCGCCATGATCACGAAGTCATTCGTGCGCGCGTCTACCGCAGCTTTCACCCGGTCGACCATTTCAGCCTTCGAGACCAGCGCCTTGCCGGGCCTGTGGCCGCAGCGCTTGTTACCGATTTGGTCTTCGATGTGCATGCCGGCAGCACCAGCCTTGATGAAAGACCTGACGGTGCGCGCGATATTGAATGCGCCGCCCCAGCCGGTATCGGCGTCGACCAGCAGCGGCAGGTCGCAGGCATCGGTGATGCGGCGGATGTCGATCAACACATCCTCCATCGTGCTGATGCCGAGGTCGGGCATGCCGAGCGAATTGGCGGCCACACCGCCGCCCGACAGGTAAATCGCCTGGAAGCCGCTGCGCTTGGCCATCAATGCAGCGAACGCAGTGACGGTACCAAC
>JBBRXD010000439.1:0-1671 GCA_038248775.1 Lysobacterales bacterium
CGCGGAATGCGGCATCGAGTGCGGTCTGTCGGACCATGCGTAGCTGCTCGGCCTGGCCATGATGGACGCTGTGTGGCGTCATGTAGCCGATGCCCGAGTGCCGATGCGTCGTGTTGTACCAGGCGAAGAACGCTTGGCAGTGGGCCCGTGCGTCCTCGATACAGCCGAAGCGCGCCGGGAAGTCGGGCCGGTACTTCATGGTCTTGAATTGCGACTCCGAGTACGGGTTGTCGTCCGAGACGTGAGGCCTGCTGTGGCTCTTGGCAATGTCAAGATCCACGAGCAACGCGGCCACCGGCTTGGATCGCATGCTGGCGCCTCGATCGGCATGCAGCGTGAGCATGCCGGGCTCAATGTCGTGGCGGGCCACCGTGTCGGCGATGAGCTGCTCGGCCAGATCGGCGCACTCGCGCTCGGCGATCAGCCAGCCCACGACATGGCGGCTGAAGATATCCAGGATCACGTACAGATGGAAGCACGTCCACTTCGCCGGTCCCTTGAGCTTCGTGATGTCCCACGACCAAACTTGGTTGGGTGCGATCGCCAGCAATTCGGGCTTGGTGTAGGCGGGATGGAGCAGTTGGTTGCGCCGCTCGCGAGCACCACCCTGGCTGGCCAGCACACGGTACATGGTGCGCACCGAGCCCAGGTATCGACCCTCGTCCAGCAGCGTGGCATGCACGGCCGCCGGAGCCGTGTCGGCGAAGCGATCGCTGTTGAGCGTGTCCAGGATGAGCTGGCTCTCCGTGGCGTCCAAGGCCAACGGCGGACGTGGACGCATCGCTCGTCGAGCACGCGGTCCCACAAACGCCGCACGGCGGGCTTGGCCACGCTGGCGGGCGGGCGCACCTCTCCACAGGCCCAAGGCGCGGCAGGCGGCGCCAGCGCCCAATGCGGGGGTGAGTTCTTGGACCGCGGCCATCACAGCTTCTCGTCCTTGTCGTCGCTCAGAGTGCCCAGCAGCGTGGCAAGTTTTTTTTGAACTCCGATCACCAGCATCGCCTTGTCGAGCTCGCGCTTGAGCCCATCGCGCTCGCGGGTGAGTTGCGCGATCTGCAGCGTCTCGGCGCGATTGGCAGGGATCTTGGGTCCTCGCCTTTGCGGAGCCAGGGCGGCGAGATCGGTCGCCTCGCGTTGGCGTCGCCAAGTGCTCAGCGACGATGAGTAGACGCCCTCGCGGCGCATCAGCGCACCGATCTCGCCAGGCCGCGTGCAGCGGTCGGCCGCCTCCAGAATGCGGCGCTTGTCGGCGTTTGAGAACTGGCGGCGCCGGGCATGCGCCACCACTTCGGAATCGGTCACGGACGGCGCCGCCGATCCTGGCGCTTCTTCAGTCGCCCTCCGGGCGCCTTGCGATGCACCAGGATCGGACAAACTCTTCACTGCATGCATCTCTGCCTTAGATCGATTGTTGACTGTCATACCTACCTCGTTGCTCACTGATTTCTCAGAGGAAGGTGGCGCAGGTCATATTGGCACAGGGGGCAGCGCGCGCGAAGACGTATCCCCTGGGGGGGATATGATTCGATCATGCCGACTGCTCGAGTGCACGAGACCCACCCCGACGTCATCAAGCGGTTGAAGCGGGCCGAGGGTCACCTCCGCACGATCATCGGCATGCTGGAAGTTCAGCGGCCTTGCGTCGACGTGGCCCAGCAACTCTTCGCCGTC
>JBBRXD010000440.1:0-1663 GCA_038248775.1 Lysobacterales bacterium
GCGCCCGACACCTTCATCAGTTGCTATCCAAACGCCGGCCTGCCCAATCCGATGAGCGACACCGGTTTCGACGAGACGCCCGACGTGACATCGCGCCTGCTGCGCGAGTTCGCCAGCGAAGGCTTGGTCAACATCGTCGGCGGCTGCTGCGGCACCACGCCGGCGCATATCGAGGCGATTGCCGGCGCGGTGGCGCCTGCGGGTGCGCGCAAGTTGCGGCAGCGCGGCATGTTCTATGCCGAGGCGGCTTGACGATGCCGGCAAATTGGAAGCCGGCGGCATTCGGCGTTTAAAATCCTGCCTGACCCAAGGAGCGTTGCAGCGAAATCACGGTTTCGTCAGGCTTGGGTAAACAGGATGGCCACGGCCCCTCTTTTGCAACGACGCTCACCTTCAGCCCAAGGTGAGCCATGTCCCAAATCCAGTTTTCCCAGGAAATCCCGCCGCTCAAACTCTCCGGCCTTGAGCCGGTCGTGATCGGCGCGACCTATTCAGCCGAGGACAGCGCCGACGGTCTGTCGCCAAGTGCCACCTTCGTCAACATCGGCGAGCGCACCAACGTCACCGGCTCCAAGGCCTTCGCCCGCATGATCCTGAACGGCGACTTTGAAGCCGCGCTGGCGGTGGCGCGCCAGCAGGTCGAAAACGGCGCCCAGATCATCGACATCAACATGGACGAGGCCATGCTCGACAGCCAGGCGGCCATGGTGCGCTTTTTGAACCTGATCGCCGGCGAGCCCGACATTGCGCGCGTGCCGATCATGATCGACAGCTCCAAGTGGAGCGTGATCGAGGCTGGCCTGCGCTGCATCCAGGGCAAGGGCATCGTCAACTCGATTTCCATGAAGGAGGGCGTTGACGCCTTCAAGCACCAGGCCAAGCTGCTCAAGCGCTATGGCGCGGCCGCCGTGGTGATGGCCTTCGATGAAAAAGGCCAGGCCGACACCTACCAGCGCAAGATCAGCATTTGCGAGCGCGCCTACCGCGTGCTGGTCGATGAGATCGGTTTTCCGCCCGAAGACATCATTTTTGACCCCAACATCTTTGCCATTGCCACCGGCATTGACGAGCACAACAACTACGCAGTCGATTTCATCGAGGCGACGCGCTGGATCAAGGCGAATCTGCCGGGCGCCAAGGTGTCGGGTGGCGTCAGCAATGTGTCGTTCAGCTTTCGCGGCAACGACCCGGTGCGCGAAGCGATTCACACCGTCTTTCTGTACCACGCGATCCAGGCCGGCATGGACATGGGCATCGTCAACGCCGGCATGATGGGCGTGTATGACGAGCTCGAACCGGTGCTGCGCGAGCGCGTCGAGGACGTGGTGCTGAACCGCCAGCCTGTCTATAAACCCGGCGAAGCGCCTCTCACGCCGGGCGAGCGGCTGATCGAAGTGGCCGAAACCGCGCAGAGCGGCGCCCGGGACGACAGCAAGAAGTACGAATGGCGCGCGCTGCCGGTGCGCCAGCGCCTGTCGCATGCGCTGGTGCATGGCAACAACGAATTCATCACCGAAGACACCGAGGAAGTCTGGCAGGCGATCCATGCCGAAGGCGGCCGGCCTCTGCACGTCATCGAAGGCCCGCTGATGGACGGCATGAACGTCGTCGGCGACCTGTTCGGCCAGGGCAAGATGTTCCTGCCGCAGGTGGTGAAAAGCGC
>JBBRXD010000441.1:0-1647 GCA_038248775.1 Lysobacterales bacterium
CGCCTTCATGGCCAACCCGGCCAAGTTCGCCCCGGCCTTTGGCGGCTGGTGCTCGGCCGGCGCCAGCAAGGGCAAGAAGGTGGTGACCAAGCCTGCCGAATACTGGGCCGTGGTCGACGGCCAGCTGTACCTGAACAGCAGTGACGCCGCGCACAACAAGCTCTTCCTGGGCGACACCACAGGCACCATCCGCAAGGGCGAGTCGAACTGGAAAACGATTTACGCAACGGCGGCCGACAAGCTCTGAGGCTCAGCGCCGGCCTCGGCGCCTGCGTCAGCGTCTGATCTCGCTCAGTTCTTCAGGCGATTCGGAAGTGGGCGGGGGGCTGGCGTCCCTTTGACTGCGGGCGCCAGCTCTGGGCTGGGTCTGGCCAATGGCAAGCGCACTCCGATTCTGCACAGCGCGCGTGCACACACAGCTCACGCGCGGCACATGCAATAGGTTCCCGTTGCCTCGGTCCGCCTGGGAAGAGATCACAGAATCCCCAGAAGGCTGTGATCTCTCGGTGAGGACTTCAGATGCCAATCGAAGGCCTACTTCAGTTGCCGCGTGGCAAACAAAAGCACCCCGATCGATGAGCCCACCGATGTCCAACTTCCACCCGTCCGCAAAGCCACGACTGCGCACCACGGCCATCGTGCCCGCTCGCAACGAGGCCGAATGCATCGCCTCGGTGGTGCGGGGCCTGCTGGCTCAGTGCGACGCCCATGGGCAGGCGTTGCTGCACGAGGTGCTGGTCGCCGACAACGGCTCGACCGACGGCACCGGAGACATTGCACGCGATTGCGGCGCGCGGGTCATTCGGGTGGAGAAAGCGGGCTACGGGCGTGCCTGCTGGGAAGCCGCGCAGGCCAGCGAGGGCGATGTCTTGCTGTTCGTCGATGGCGATGGTGCAGCGGACCCGCAAGAGGCCTCGATCTTGCTGGCAGAGATAGAACGCGGCACCGACCTGGTCATTGGGGTTCGCGAACGCCCTGCACCAGGCGCGATGACCTTCACCCAGCGCTGGGGCAATGCGCTTGCCTGCGCGCTGATGCGATTGCTGTGGGGTGTGCCGGCGCGCGATCTGGGGCCCTATCGCGCGATTCGCCGGAGCGCCTTCGACGCGCTGCACATGCGCGACCGCACCTACGGCTGGACGGTCGAGATGCAGGTGCGGGCCCATCGCATCGGCCTGCGAGTAACGCAGTTCCCAGTCGCATGGCATGCCCGCATCGCGGGCCAATCCAAGATCAGCGGCACGGTGCGTGGCGCGTTTGGCGCAGGCATCGGCATCCTCGGAATGATTGCGCGCCTGTGGTTGCAGGAGCGGCAGCGTCCCGCACCGGAAACCCAACTCTTTCATGCAGTACGCGGCGGATCAGCGCCCCCGATCAGACCCTGACGAACCGACCGACCCCACCCTGACTTTCAAGCTTTCAACCAAGGAGATTTTCATGACTCGCAAACGTTTCATACCCACCGCCGCCGCCACCTTGCTGGCAATGTCCGCCCTGTTCGGCACATCCGCGTTTGCATCGGGCTCCGACGCCGGTGGCGGCGCCGAAACCGGCAACAGCCAGTCTTACAACGTCGGCAAGGCCGTCTATGCACAAAAGCTGGCGTGCAAGTCATGCCCTCTGGCCGGCAAGAAGTTGGACGCGGCC
>JBBRXD010000442.1:0-1646 GCA_038248775.1 Lysobacterales bacterium
CGTCGCACTGTTGGCCGGTTGCATCGGTTTCGGCGCCATCTGGTTCATCCCGATCCAGATGATCAAGGAACTCGCCATCACCGCCACCGTCGGTGTCGGCCTGACCATCCTTACCGACCTGATCCTGCTGCCGGTGCTGCTGAGCTACACGCAGCTGCGCAATCTGGAAAAGAAGCGCGCCTATCGTTTGCGCCAGCTCACCCAGTTCGACAAAGTCTGGGCCTTGCTGGCCCGCCTGAGCAAGCCCAAACCCGCCGCGATCGTCATTGCGTTGGGCCTGGTGATCTGGTTCTTCGCCTGGCAACAGGGCAACAAAGTGATGATCGGCGATGCCCAGGCTGGCGTGGCCGAGCTGCGGCCGGAAGCACGCTACAACCGGGATGCGGTGCTGATCAGCAACAAGTTCGCGCTCGGCGTGGACATCCTCAATGTGATCGTTGAAGCCGGACCGTCCGCTTGCACCACCAGTTACAAGGCGATGGAAACCATCGACCGCTTCGCCTGGCACATGAGCAATGTCGAAGGCGTGGTGCAGGTGATGAGCCTGCCGATGGCCGCCAAGCTGGTGAACGCGGGCTGGAACGATGGCTCGATCCGCTGGCGCGTGCTGCCGCGCGACCAGGACACGCTGCGCCAGGCGACGCAGAGTTTCGAAACCGATTCGGGCCTGCTGAACGCCGACTGCAGTGCCATTCCGGTAACTGTTTTCACCAGCGACCACCAGAGCTCGACGATTGACCGCGTCGTGGCCGAAACCAAGAAATTCCGGGCCGACAACAAGGCCTATGACCCCGACTTCGCCAAGAAACGCGATGATGGCATCAAGGCTGCCGCTGCCAAGGGTGAGGAGTTCAGCACCGACCAGGTGAACTTCCGCCTGGCCACGGGCAGTCTCGGCGTTGCCGCGGCGATCAACGACACCGTGCGCGAGAAGGAGCACTTCATCCTGTACCTGCTTTACGCCTCGGTGCTTCTGATGTGCTGGATCAGTTTCCGCAGCCTCCGCGCCGCCCTGTGCGTGCTGCTGCCGCTGGTGCTGGTCACTGAACTCGGCCACTCCCTGATGGTCTATCTTGAGATCGGCATGAAGATCAGCACGCTGACCGTGGTTGCGCTGGGCGTCGGTATCGGTGTCGACTACGGCATCTACATCTTCGCCCGCATGCGCGAGGCGATGCTGCAGGGCAAGACGCTCACGGAAAGCTACTTCATCGCGCTCAAGACCACCGGTATCGCCATCTTCTACACGGCGCTGACCCTGGCCGTGGGCGTGGCGATGTGGATCTTCTCGGTGCTGAAGTTCCAGGCCGACATGGGCATCCTGCTCACCTTCATGTTCATCCTGAACATGGTTGCCGCGATCATCTTCCTGCCGGCCCTGTGCCGCTGGATCCTGCGGCCGAACGAGAAGGACGACTGGGTCCCGCCGCACTCATAGCCGTTGCCTGGGTTTTGGCGCGCTGCGTAGTCAGTCCCCCCGTCACCGCCAAGCGTCCGACCGAAACCATCGCGGGTTGTCAAAGGTCAACGTCAACGACGATCAAGCGTCTGCTTCGGTGGGATCAAGCCAGCCGGTTGATGTCGGGTGCGATGCATGTGCGCAAGCCGAATGGTCGTTCGCTCGAATGCATTTCCTTGAACACACC
>JBBRXD010000443.1:0-1644 GCA_038248775.1 Lysobacterales bacterium
CTGGGTGCGCTGTTGCAGCCGTTGCGCTTCCACCAGCTTGTTTTCGCGATAGAAGTATTCCAACCGCTCCTTCATTTCCGGCTTGATGGTTTCGATCGCGTCGAGCACCGTCTTGCGCGTGGTTACGTAGTGCGATTTCGGGTACAGCGTGTAACGCGGCAGTTTTCGATAGACCTCGCCAGTCAAGGGGTCGAACAGGGAAATGTTCTCGATTTCGCCATCGAACAATTCGACGCGCACAGCCTCGATTTCAGAATCTGCCGGATGTACGTCGATCACTTCGCCGCGCACGCGGTAGCAGGAACGGCGTAGTTCGACGTCGTTGCGGGTGTATTGCATGTCGGTGAGGCGGCGGATCAGTTCGCGCTGGTCGATCTTGTCGCCGCGCACCAGGTGCAGGACCATGCGGAAGTATTCGTTAGGGTCGCCCAAGCCGTAAATCGACGACACGGTCGCCACGATGATCGCGTCGCGCCGCTCCAGCAGCGCCTTGGTCGCCGACAGGCGCATCTGCTCGATGTGTTCGTTGACGCTGGAATCTTTTTCGATGAAGGTGTCGCTGGAAGCGACATAGGCTTCGGGCTGGTAGTAGTCGTAGTAGCTGACGAAATATTCGACTGCGTTGTGCGGGAAGAAACTCTTGAACTCGCCGTACAACTGCGCAGCCAGCGTCTTGTTGGGCGCCAGCACGAGGGTGGGCTTCTGCACTGCCTGGATGACGTTGGCGATGGTGAAGGTCTTGCCCGAACCCGTCACGCCCAGCAGGGTCTGATGGGCGACGCCTGCCTCGAAACCCTCGATCAGGCGGCGAATCGCCTCGGGCTGGTCCCCGGCTGGTTCAAACGGTGCCTCGATCTCAAAACGTTCGCTCATTGCCTGCCTGCTCCGTGCAATCGTCCAGTATAACGCCGCCTATTTTTTCACTCCTACTGTGAATTCAGGATCGACTTACGCTGCGACTCGCCCGATTCGGATGCCCGCCGTTCCAGGCGGGTGCAAGGCTGTGCCTGACCTGAGGGGAATCGAAAATGAAAGCACAAACCGGCTTCACCCTGATTGAACTGATGATCGTGCTGGCCATCGCGGCGGTCCTGCTGGGGGTGGCGGTGCCCGCGTTCAGCGGAGGGCTGGAAGCGGCCAGGTCGATGGATGCCCGATCCTCGCTGCTATCAAGCCTGCTTTCGGCCTCAAGCCGGGCGGCGATCACCGGCACCCGCGGCGTGCTTTGCCCGAGCCTGGACGGCGTCGCCTGCGCCGATTCGCCTGACTGGAGCTCCGGTTGGCTGGTTTTCCTCGACCCCAACGCCAGCCGCGAACTGGAAGGTGGCGAGCGAATCCTTCATATCCAACCGCCGCTGGCAGGCAAGGTCCGCCTGCGAAGCACCGCGGGTCGAACGCGAATCGTCTTCCAGGGTAATGGCGGCAATGCCGGCAGCAATGTCACCTTCACCCTGTGCGATGGCCGCGGACCGGCCCGCGCACGGGCGCTGATAATGAGCAATGTCGGCAACCTGCGCGACGGCACCGCAACCGCCGCCAACCTGGCTGCAACCTGTCCCCGGTAGTTTTTTGGTTGACGCGCGGAGGGCGATAGCCGAAAATTCGCCTCCCGCCCGAATAGCTCAGCTGGTTAGAGCACTTGAC
>JBBRXD010000444.1:0-1637 GCA_038248775.1 Lysobacterales bacterium
CGTGTTGTCGCCATCGGTGATCACTGGCGACTTGCCCAGGGCGTGCACCCGGCGAAGCTCGGGCGGCGCCAGCATCGTTTGCGGATCGCGCTGGTAGCGTTCGACCTGGTATTCGAGGCCCAGTTCCTCGAGCAGCCACAACACGCGCTGCGAGCGCGAATTATTGAGATGGTGGACGGTGATCAAGCTAGTACCCCTGCTCGGCGCGGAATCGCCGGCGACAGTTTAGCCCGAGGCCGTGCTGTCCGTCGTTGCCGAACCTGCGACATCGGGCAAATCCAGCAACTGGGTGATGACTTCGTCTTTTTCCACCCACATTGAATTCACCCAACGCTGGAAAAGAACCCGGGCGGCGGAGTCACTCTCGTAGCTGATGCCAAGCAGTGCCGCCGGAATGGCGCGTTCGGTGATCCGTACCCTCACTTCGGGAATGCGCCCGGACACAAGATCGAGCATCGTCGGGATCCCCGCCGGATAGACGATCGCCACGTCCACCACCGAATGCAGCGCGCTGCCCATCGCATCCAGCACGAAGGCTACGCCGCCCGCTTTGGGCTTGAGCAAGTGCACGTAGGGCGACGCCTGGCGGGTACTCTTGGCTGGCGTGAAACGCGTACCTTCGACGAAATTCATGATGGATACGGGAATACCCTTGAACTTCTCGCAGGCGCGCCGCGTGGACTCGACGTCCTTGCCGGCCAATTCCGGGCGCCTGGACAACTGCTTTCGGCTGTAGCGCTTCATGAACGGAAAATCCAGCGCCCACCAGGCAAGCCCGAGCAATGGCACCCAGACCAACTGGCTCTTGAGGAAGAAGCGCAGGAAGGGCATGCGCCGGTTCAGCACCGTCTGCAGCACGATGATGTCAACCCAGCTCTGGTGGTTCGCCAGTACCAGGTAATGGCCGTCGTTGCGCAATCCTTGTAACCCGTCGGCGTGGATTTTGGTCGGAGTGAAGCCAACGATCAGCGCGGCGTTTACCGCAATCCAGCTCTCTGCCAGTCGCACCAGCAGCGAGGCGCAGAATTCACGCGCGGCACGGAACGGCAGCAGCCATTTCAGGAAGGCCACCACGAACAAGGGCAGCGTGTGCACCACCGTACTGACCGCAATCAGCGCGATGACGAAGGGTGTCCGGATCGGACCGGGAATCCAGGTAAGCATAGGCTGCGCATTTTCCCTCAAGCGGTCGAGCCAAGCCAGCACCAGCACCAGCACAGTACGCGGCAGGCCTGGCGACCGGACAAATTTACTTGCAGCGGCCATACCGGCATCATCGACGTTTTACCCCTATCGGCTTCACCATGACCCGAACCCTCGCTTTCGCTTGCTTTTTGGCCGCTTGCACGCCCACCGTCGTCCTGGCCGCGGACAAGGCACTGACCACCGTTGCCGAGAGCTCCGGATTCAAACAGACCGGTCGCTACGACGAAGTGGAGGCGCTGTGTTCGGCATTCCAGACGAAATACCCCGACGCGGTGCGTTGTTTCAGTTTCGGCCGCACGCCGGAAGGCCGGCCCATGCTCGCCCTCGCGGCTTCGCGAACGGGTGCGCTCGATGCGGGGCAAGCCGCTGCACGCGGGTTGCCGGTGGTGCTCGTGCAGGGCGGGATCCACGCCGGTGAAATCGACGGCAAG
>JBBRXD010000445.1:0-1624 GCA_038248775.1 Lysobacterales bacterium
GCCAGGTGAAGCTGGCCACCAGCGGCGCGGGCGCAGCAGGCATCGCCTGCCTCGATATGCTCGTTTCACTCGGAATGGGTGTCGAAAACATTCTGGTCGCCGACCGGGACGGCGTGCTTTACAAGGGTCGCCCCGCGCTGGACCCGGCCATCTGCCGTTATGCGCGCGACACCGAGTCGCGCACGCTGGCCGACATCGTCAAGGGCGCCGACATCTTCCTCGGCCTGTCCGCCGGTGGCGTGCTGAAGGCCGAAATGGTCGAGACCATGGTCGAGCGCCCGGTCATCTTTGCGCTGGCCAATCCGTATCCGGAAATCGATCCGCTGGAAGCCAAGCGCGTGCGGCCCAATGCCATCATCGCCACGGGGCGTTCGGATTTTCCGAACCAGGTGAACAATGCGCTGTGCTTCCCGTACATCTTCCGGGGCGCGCTTGATGTTGGCGCGACCACCATCAACGAGGAAATGAAGCGCGCCTGCGTCAAGGCCATCGCCGAACTCGCGCGCCGCGAAGCCTCCGACCTTGGCAGCGCCTACAGCGGCGAGACCCCGCGTTTCGGCCCCGAATACCTTATTCCGCGGCCGTTCGATCCGCGCCTGCTGATCTCCCTGGCGCCGGCCGTGGCCGAGGCCGCCATGGCCTCGGGTGTGGCGACGCGACCGATGGCCGACATGGCCGCCTATCGCGAGCAACTGTCGCAATTCGTTTTCCGCACCGGCCTGGTGATGAAGCCGATGTTCGATCGCGCGCGCGCCGACCTCAAGCGCGTGGTCTATGCCGAGGGCGAAGAAGAAACCGTGCTGCGCGCCGTACAGACCGTGGTCGATGAAAAGCTGGCGCGTCCAATCCTGATTGGCCGGCCCAGCGTCATCGAGACCCGCATCAAACGCCTCAACCTGCGCCTGAAGATGGGCGTGGATTTCGACCTGACCAATCCCGACGACGATCCGCGCTTCAACGAATACTGGCAGCAGTACCACCAGATCATGGCGCGCAAGGGTATTTCGCCACCTGCCGCCAAGGCCATCGTGCGCTCGCGCAGCACGGTGATTGCCGCGTTGATGGTGAAGCGGGGCGAGGCCGATGCGATGCTGTGCGGCATCGTCGGCCGCTACAACGGCAAGCTCAAGCACGTGGTGGATGTGATCGGCCTGGACCCGGGCGTCAAGACCCTGTCCGCGCTGAGCGTGGTCATCACTTTGAAGGGTCCGTTCTTCTTCACCGACACGCACGTGCAGGCGGACCCGACTGCCGAGCAGATCGCGGAATCCACATTGCAGGCCGCGTACCGGCTCAAGCTTTTCGGCATTACGCCGAAAGTCGCGCTGATCAGCCATTCCAACTTCGGCTCGGTCGACTCACCCAGTGCACGCAAGATGGCGCGTGCGCTGGAACTGATCATGGAACGCAGTCCGAAGCTGGAAGCCGACGGCGAAATGCACGTGGACGCCGCGATAAGCGAAGAAATCCGCGAGCGCATCTTCCCCGCTTCACGTCTGCGCGGCAGTGCCAACCTGCTGGTGATGCCCAACCTCGATACCGCCAACACCGCCTACAACCTGACCCGCGTGATGACCGATGGCATCGGCATCGGCCCGGTGCTGATGGGCATGGCCAAACCCGC
>JBBRXD010000446.1:0-1610 GCA_038248775.1 Lysobacterales bacterium
AATCAAGCGTGCGCTCGCGCGCGGCGCCAACCAACACGCGACGGTGCTCCGGCTCCCGGACATCAATCACAACCTCCAGACCGCCAGGACCGGCAAGCCCAGTGAGTACTTCGAGATTGACGAAACGGTCGCGCCATCGATCCTGACATTGATGTCGTCATGGATGAAGGACGTGGGCAGCTTGCCGCTTTCGACGGCGGCCGTTCCATGAGCCAGCCCGCCGCCGATTGACTTCCAGCGACAATTGTCCCTGCAGGAATGGCTTCGTTTGACCCAGCGCTACTGTCGCAGCATCTGGTCGCGCGCTTGCTCGGCGCGTGACGCGCCGATCGCTGTCTCGACTTGCTTCACTTCCTCGGGCGGCGGCAAGACAGCCGGGAAGCCCAGCGACTGGATCCACAGCTCGCGACACCAGCCGCTGGTGTGGTACAGGTGATGGTCTTCGTCTTCCTCGACTTCTTCGTAGGCAGCTTTCAGGATCTTCGCTTCCGGACCGGTGCCATGCTTCGCCACGTGGCCGATCAGTTCCCAGTTGGTGTGGTCCTTGGTTTCAGCCAGCACCACGCATTCGCAGGCGACCAGTTCGGCTGCCGCGCTTTCGCCTGATTCCAGCGCAATCTCCATCGCGCGCACCAGCGATTTGCCGATATGCCCCACGACCTTGCGACCCGCGGAGGGCGTATTGGGATCCAGGCCCAGCGCCTCGAACACGCGGGTCAGCACCTCGACGTGGGTGCGGGTCTGGTCGAGGTATTCCGACCACTCCTTGCGCAGGTCGTCGTTCACTGCGCACATCAGTGCCGTCTCGTAAACCTTCACGCCACCCAGTTCGGTTTCCAGCGCCTGGAAAAGCAACTCGTTCAGTTGCGCCTTGTCGTAGCTACCCTTTTTCATGACGGCACCATCCGTGGTTGAGGGAAAGAAAAACTACCCCGGCTGGGAAAACGCGCGCTGAACACCCGCTGCTGCCTTTGTTCATTTGATAACATGACGATTCGCGGGATTACCCATTGCGCACGGCCCTATGAACTATCCCGACTACCCGTTCACCCCGCACACCTTCGTCCAGCCCAGCGGCCTGCGCCAGAGCTACCTGGACGAAGGCCCGCGCGATGGCGAGGTGGTGGTGATGCTGCACGGCAATCCGTCGTGGAGTTTTTACTGGCGCAAGCTGGTGCTGGGCCTGCGCGACAAATACCGCTGCATCGTGCCCGACCACATCGGCATGGGGCTGTCTGAAAAACCCGGCGACGACCGGTACGCCTACACGTTGCAATCGCGCGTGGATGACCTGGACCGCTTGCTCGAGTCATTGAACCTGGGCGATGACATCACCCTGGCCGTGCACGACTGGGGCGGCATGATTGGTTTCGGCTGGGCGCTCAAGCACAGCGCGCGGGTGAAGCGGATTGTCATTCTCAATACTGCTTCGTTCCCGCTACCGAATGCCAAGGCGATGCCGTGGCAGCTCAAGCTGGGTAGGGATTCGAAGCTCGGCGCGTTGCTGATCCGTGGCTTCAACGCCTTCGCCGATGGCGCCACGCGTTTTGGTGTCATCAACAAGATGCCCGGTGATGTGCGTGACGCCTATAACGCGCCCTACGACAGCT
>JBBRXD010000447.1:0-1585 GCA_038248775.1 Lysobacterales bacterium
GCTGTCTCTAAAATCCCGGGCATTTTCCTGTGGGTGGGGCGTGGGTGGGTGCGGCCTTGGTGGGCGCGGCGTGGGCCGCTTTATATGTCGCGGGCTTTCGCGGCCACGGCCGCTCCCACATTGTTCGTCAGGCGAATTGCTTGAGGAAGCGTGTGTCGTTTTCAAAGAAGCTGCGCAGGTCGTTCACGCCGTAGCGCAGCATCGCCAGGCGCTCGACGCCCATGCCGAAGGCGAAGCCGGTGTAGCGTTCCGGGTCGATGCCGCAATTGCGCAGCACATTCGGGTGCACCATGCCGCAGCCCAAAACTTCCAGCCAGCGCGTGCTGCCATCGGGCTGCTGCCAGGCGATATCCACTTCAGCCGACGGTTCGGTGAAGGGGAAATAGCTGGGCCGGAAACGCATCTCGAAATCGCGCTCGAAAAACGCGCGGACGAATTCGGACAGCGTGCCCTTCAGGTCGGCGAAGCTCGACGTCTCGTCCACCAGCAAACCTTCCACCTGGTGGAACATCGGCGTGTGCGTCTGGTCGGAGTCGGAGCGATAGACCTTGCCGGCGGCGATCATGCGCAGCGGCGGCGGGTTGTTGCTCATGAAGCGAACCTGCACGCCGGACGTATGCGTGCGCAGCAGGCGACCATCGGGGAAATAGAAGGTGTCGTGCATGGCACGCGCCGGATGGTGCGGCGGGAAGTTCAGCGCCTCGAAATTATGCTGGTCGTCCTCAATCTCCGGACCGTCGGCCAACTGGTAGCCGAGCCGCGCGAAGATGTCGGTCATGCGCTCCAGCGTGCGCGATACCGGGTGGATGGTACCGACGCCATTGCCCCGTCCGGGCAAGGTCACATCCAGTGATTCGGTGGCGAGTCGGGCGGAAAACGCGAGGTCTTCCAGCACTGACTTGCGCTCGGCCAACGCGTTGCCGATTGATTCCTTGGCGTGGTTGACGTGTTCGCCAAATGCCTTGCGCTGGTCAGGCGGCAGAGTGCCCAGCTGCTTGAGCTGGCCGGTGATGCTGCCCGACTTGCCGAGCAATGCCACGCGCAAGGCATCCAGGGCATCCAGGTCGCCAGCGGCGCCGATGTCGGCGAGTGCGGTGTGTACCAGGGTCTCGATATCGCTCATGGTCCTGCCATCGTACCTGCTGCAGAAACGAGTGCCGATAAAACGAAAATGGGGAAGGACTCTCGCCCTTCCCCACTTTGATCGCACCCGCTGGCGGCGTGCCGCCGCGGGGCCTGGCCTTACGCCGCGAGAGCGCGCTTGGCCTGCTCGGCAATCACGCCAAAAGCGGCGGGATCGTGCATGGCGATGTCAGCCAGGGCCTTGCGGTCCAGGGTGATGTTCGCCTTCAACAGGCCATTCATGAAGCGGCTGTAGCTCAGGCCGTGCATGCGGGCGGCCGCGTTGATGCGGACGATCCAGATGCTGCGGAACTGGCGCTTCTTCTGCTTGCGACCGATGTACGCGTACTGCAGGGCCTTGGTGACGGCCTGCTTGGCAACGCGGAAGACCTTGCGACGGGCGTTGTAGTAGCCCTTCGCCATCTTGATGACTTTCTTGTGCCGGCGGCGCGCCGTTACACCA
>JBBRXD010000448.1:0-1572 GCA_038248775.1 Lysobacterales bacterium
CTATTATTGAGGATAACACATACGGGGGAAATGCCCGCGCACCCAGCGGGCGATCGAAACGCCGACCGGTTCAAACAGGGCGTCCACGCTGTACTCGTCTTTCAACCGGTACGCGACCACGTCGAACTGCAGGGTGCCGACGGCGCCCAATATCAGGTCGTTGCTCATCATCGGGCGGAAGAACTGGGTGGCGCCTTCTTCCGACAACTGGGCCAGGCCCTTCTGCAATTGTTTGAGTTTCAGCGGGTCGCGCAGGCGGGCGCGGCGGAACAGTTCGGGCGCGAAGTTGGGGATGCCGGTGAAGCTCAGCGCTTCGCCGGAGGTGAAGGAATCACCAATCGAAATCGTCCCGTGGTTGTGCAGGCCGATCACATCGCCGGGATAGGCGGTCTCGACGATTTCTCGGTCGCTGGCCATGAAGGTCAGCGCGTTGGCGAGCTTCTGGTCCTTGCCGCTGCGCACGTGGAAGGCCTTCATGCCGGCCTCGAAGGTGCCCGAGCACACGCGCAGGAAGGCGACGCGGTCGCGGTGCATCGGGTCCATGTTGGCCTGGATCTTGAACACGAAGCCGGAGAACGTTTCTTCTTCCGGCGCGATGATGCGCGTGGTGGTCGCCCGCGGCTGCGGCGAAGGCGCGTGTTCGACGAAGAAATCGAGTAGCAACTGCACGCCGAAATTATTCACCGCCGAACCGAAGAATACCGGGGTCTGCTGGCCGGACAAATAGCGCTCGACATCAAAAGTGTGCGAAGCGCCTTCCACCAGCTCGAGTTCATCGCGCAACTCGCGCAACATCTCGGTGCCGATGCGCGCTTCCAGTTGCGGGTCGTTGATGGACGCGAAGATGGTCGAGTCCTGGCGCGTGAAGTTGCGGCCTTGTTCGAACACATGCACTTCGCCGGTGATCAAATGCACGACGCCCTTCAAGCGCTTGCCCATGCCAATGGGCCAGGTGACGGGCGCGCACTGGATGCCCAGCACCGATTCCACTTCATCGAGCAGATC
Source organism: Lysobacterales bacterium (assembly GCA_038248775.1). Classification (GTDB taxonomy): domain Bacteria; phylum Pseudomonadota; class Gammaproteobacteria; order Xanthomonadales; family Xanthomonadaceae; genus Arenimonas. The sequence goes on from JBBRXD010000448.1 coordinate 1,006, forward strand.
AATCGGCGACTTGCCCTCGCGGTCGAGCTTGTTGATGAAGGTCATGATCGGCGTGTCGCGCAGCCGGCACACTTCCATCAGCTTGATGGTGCGTTCTTCCACGCCCTTGGCAACGTCGATCACCATCAGCGCCGAGTCCACGGCGGTCAGCACGCGGTAGGTGTCTTCACCGAAGTCGGCGTGGCCCGGGGTATCGAGCAGGTTGACGACGCGGCCTTCGTACGGGAACTGCATGACCGAGGACGTCACCGAGATGCCGCGTTCCTTTTCCATCGCCATCCAGTCGGACGTGGCGTGGCGCGCGGCCTTGCGCGACTTTACCGAGCCCGCCATCTGGATGGCGCCGCCGAACAGCAGCAGCTTTTCAGTCAGCGTGGTCTTGCCCGCATCGGGATGCGAGATGATGGCGAAGGTGCGGCGGCGGCGGGTTTCGCGCAGGTGGCTGGAGTCTGGGTGTTCGGACATGGTCGGGCGCCGCGCGGGGCGCGGCCAGGTCGTCAAAATGAGCCGCGATTGTACCCCATGCCCCCTGTGGGAGCGGCCTTGGCCGGTGGGAGCGACCTTGGC
>JBBRXD010000449.1:0-1565 GCA_038248775.1 Lysobacterales bacterium
CCCACAACATATCGTATAATTATTGTTGTGAGGATCGACCCCAACAACCTGCCGGACAACTCCGATCTACTGCGGCAAATGGTGATCGATCTGGCCACGCAATTGGACGTGCATGAGCGGCGATTGCAGCGTGTGCAGAACATTCTCGAGCAGCTTCTCAAATGGCGCTTCGGGCAGAAGCGCGAGAAGATCGACGAACGGCAGTTGTTCCTGTTCGCCCTGCAGTGCGAGGCCACCGGCGGGGACGTCCAGGAGATCATCGCCGAACTGGAAGAGGACCAGGCGGGCCAGGCAAACGACGACAGCAATCCCCCACCCCCGGACACTCCGGCGGCCCCGTCCTGCACGCCGGACAAGCCACGCGGCCACGGCCGCAAGCGTCTGCCGCGTACGCTCACTCGGGAGCGGATCGAGTACGAATTGAGCGAAGCCGAGCGGGCATGCCCGCACTGCGCTGCGACGATGCAGCGGATCGGCGAAGGGCGAAGAGGTGAGCGAGCGGCTGGAATACGTGCCGGCGTCGCTGAAGGTGATCGAAGAGGCGCGCGCCAAGTACGCCTGCCCGTGCGGTTGTGCGCTGAATACGGCGCCGAAGCCGGCGCAGCCGATTGAGAAGGGCTTGGCTGGCGCCAGCCTGCTGGCTCAGGTGGCGGTGAGCAAGTACGGTGATCACTGCCCGCTGCACCGGCAGGAAGTGATCTTCCGGCGGCACGGCGTGGAGCTTTCGCGCAAGACGATGTGCGGCTGGATGGGGCAGACGGCGGATCTGCTGGCTCCCTTGTACGAACGGCTGAAGGTCATGGCGCTGGCCTCGAAAGTGGTTCAAACCGGCGACACGCCGGTCCGGGTGTTGGACCCGGAATTAACGAAAACGCGGACCGGCCGGATTTGGACTTACGTGGGCGAGGGCGCGACGGTGTATGACTACACGCCGACGCGTAAGGGCGAGGGGCCGGAACAATTCCTGAAGGATTATCGCGGATATCTGCAGGCCGACGCCTATGGCGGCTATGACGCGTTGTATAAGGAACCGGAGCGCGGCCTGGTGGAGGTGGCGGAGGTGGCGTGCTGGGCGCATGCTAGACGGAAATTCTATGAGGCGCGCTCCAGCGGCTTGCCGGGCACGACAACGGCGCTGGCTTTCATTGGGCTGCTGTACAAGATCGAGCGCCGGGCGCGAGACCTCGACCGCGACGAACGATTGGCGATGCGTCAGCGCTACGCCGTGCCGGTGCTGGTCCATTTCCGGGAATTCCTGGACCGCGAGCGGGCACGCGTGCTGCCGAAGAGTCCGGAGGGCATGGCCATCGGCTACGCGCTGTCGAACTGGAAGGCTTTGTGCCGGTACGGCGAAGATGGCGATCTGGCCATCGACAACAACGGGGCGGAGCGGAGCCTGCGCGGCGTCGCGGTGGGACGCCGGAACTGGACGTTCTTTAGGAGTGACCGCGGTGGCCGGACCGCCGCGGTGCTGATGAGCTTCATCGCGTCCTGCCAGCGGCTGAAGATTGATCCGTGGGCGTACCTGTGCGACGTGCTCGGCCGCATCGCTTCAGATCCGGTCC
>JBBRXD010000450.1:0-1558 GCA_038248775.1 Lysobacterales bacterium
CTATTGGGGGAGGGCGCTGCGCCCCGGTAACGGCCGACGGTCCGCCCGCCGTACAGCCAAGCCTTCCAGCCCCAGTCGGCAGAACCAGCGATAGGCCAAGTTAAGGTGGACCTCCTCGCACAGCGGTCTGAGCTGCACCCGGTTTCGAGGACACCAAGATAAGGTGTTTTTGGAGCTGGAGGGTGACGATGCAACGACGGAAGTTCAGCCGGGAGTTCAAGTTCGAGGCGGTCAAGCTGGTGCGGGATCGCGGTGTATCGGTGGCGCAGGCGGCGCGTGATCTCGACGTGCACGAGAACGTGCTGCGTAAATGGGTTCGCGATCACGAAGCAGATCCGGGATCGGCTTTTCCGGGCCATGGCGTGATGAGGCCCGAGCAGCAGGAGCTTGAGCGGTTGCGCCGGGAGAACGCGAAGCTGAAGGCGGAGCGCGACATCCTAAAAAAAGCGGCCGCCTACTTCGCGAGGGACTCGATATGAGGTTCGCCTTCATCGCGAAGCACCGGGGGATCTGGCCGGCGTCTTGGATATGCGAGGCGCTCGGGGTCTCGCGCAGCGGCTTTCATGCCTGGCTGGCGCGCGCGCCGAGCGCACGGGCGCGGAGTGATGAGGCCCTTGGGGCGAAGGTGCGGGCCAGCTTCATCAGCAGCTATCGCACTTACGGTGCCCGCCGGGTCTGGCACGATCTTCTGGCCGAAGGCCTGTCATGCGGTCTGCACCGCGTCGAACGGTTGATGCGCCAGCAGGCGCTGAAGGCGCGGCCACGGCGGCGTGGGCTGCCCAAGGATAACGGCGAACGGTCGGTGATCGCCGGCAACGTGCTCGATCGCCAGTTCACCGCCGACGCGCCAAACCGCAAGTGGGTGGCCGACTTCACCTACATCTGGACCGCCGAAGGCTGGCTGTATGTTGCGGCCGTGATCGACCTGTTCTCGCGGCGCGTGGTCGGCTGGTCGATGAGCGACACCATGACGGCCCAGCTCGTCACCGACGCACTGGTCATGGCGATCTGGCGGCGCGGCAAGCCCGATGCCCTGCTGCACCACTCCGACCAGGGCAGCCAATATACCAGCGAGCAGTTCCAGCGCCTGATGACCGACAATGGCGTCACCTGTTCGATGAGCCGGTCGGGAAACGTCTGGGACAATGCCGCGATGGAGAGCTTCTTCTCCTCGCTGAAGACCGAGCGGATCGCCCGCAAAACCTACCGCACGCGCAATCATGCCAGGGCCGAGGTGTTCGATTACATCGAGCGCTTCTACAATCCGACCCGCCGCCACTCGACCCTCGGCTATCTCAGCCCGATGGACTTCGAAAGGCAGACGGTTGTAGCTTAACCGGGTGTCCTCGAAACCGGGTGCAGCTCACTTAGGTGACTCGAACACCTGACCCCCGCATTACGAAGGCCAGGGAAGGGGCGGATTAAAAGCGTTATGGTTCAGCGGTTTGAGCCAAATCTGCAGGGGCGATTTCACCACCACCCAGCCCCTACCCATTCTGGCCGAACGGGTCGGCAATCGTGTTTCCTAAGTTACGCGCTTTAACGTGGGAAACGCCGA
>JBBRXD010000451.1:0-1552 GCA_038248775.1 Lysobacterales bacterium
ACGCCGAAGTCGCCCTGGCGGCTGACATGGATACGCCGGATGGGACTGGGAGGCTCGGCAAGATGCGCAAGCACGCCCAGTGCGCCCAGCGCATTCAGGCTGGCTGCAGCCAACGCGAGCTTGCGTTCGTCGAAGCCCGGGGGCGATTCTCTCGGCAAGCTGCCTTCGACCAGGGCAATGCGGTATCCACGGCCATCCAGTGCGCAGGCCAGGCTGCTACCAACCAGTCCACCACCCAGCACGACGATGTCGAAATCCATTTTCACAGGCCTCTCGGACCGCAGGCAGACGCGTTGCGGTATCCTAACGGTCTGGCCGCCTGCCGCCTATGGCCGTCGCACCCGAGCACAGTCCCAGTTCACCCACCGGATTCACCATGCCCTCACAGACTCCATCATCGATTGCCTCCGGACCGCTCCTGCTGGTCGGGATGATTGTCCTGGCGGCTTTGTCCCGACTGCTGCCGCATCCTCCAAATTTTTCGCCGGTGGAAGCCATTGCCTTGTTCGGCGGCGCCTATTTCGCCAAACGCAGCGCCGCCATCTGGGTGCCGTTACTGGCTATGTTCATTTCCGACCTGGCGCTTGGCCTGGTCAATGGTGGCATCTACGCCGAATACTTCCTCAGCGCCGGTTTCGGGCTGGTATACCTGTGCATCGCCTTGTCCACGGTGGTCGGATTCGCGTTACGCGGCCGCGTCACGGTATTTCGCGTAGCCGGCTATTCGCTAGTGGGTTCGCTCCTGTTTTTCATGGTGACAAATTTCGGCGTATGGCTGGGCTCGGCGATGTATCCGCAGACCGGCGCCGGCCTGGTGTCTGCTTACTTGGCCGGCATCCCCTTCTTCCAGAATACGGTGCTGGGCACGCTGTTCTATTCGCTAGTTTTGTTCGGCAGCTTCGCGCTGCTGCGCCGGCGCATCCCAGCGCTGGGCCTGCAAACCGCCTGAGGCGCGCCCCATGGGCAATCGACTTTCCAAGATCTACACCCGCACCGGCGATGACGGCAGCACCGGCTTGGGCGATGGCGCGCGCGTGTCGAAGGATTCCGCGCGCGTGTCGGCCTACGGCACCGTGGATGAAGCCAACTCCGCCATCGGCATCGTGCTTGCCTGCGACATCCCGGATCCGGTTCGCCATGTGCTGGTGGCAGTGCAACACCAGATGTTCGACCTCGGTGGCGAGTTGTGCATCCCGGGCCATGCCGCGATATTCGACGCTGACATCGACCGGCTTGAAACGCAGCTCGACGCATTCAATGCCGACCTGCCAGCGCTGAAGGACTTCATCCTGCCCGGCGGCGGCATCGCGGCAGCGCATTGCCACCTCGCGCGCACCATCTGCCGCCGCGCCGAGCGCGACGTGGTGACCTTGTCGCGACACGATGCCGTGCGGCCCGAGGCCATTGGCTTCCTGAATCGATTGTCCGACTTGTTGTTCGTGGTGTCGCGCGTGCTGGCACGCGCCAGCGGCCATGGCGAAGTGCTCTGGAACCACGACCGCCGCAAGGGCTGAGATGCGGGTCTACACCCATCCCGATTGCCTGCAACACG
>JBBRXD010000452.1:0-1537 GCA_038248775.1 Lysobacterales bacterium
ACGATGCCACGCAAGCTGGTATTGGTGCTCGCCCAGCGCGGTGCAGACACGATTGCCGGCGCGCTTCTGTTACGGGGTGGCAAGACGCTTTATGGCCGCTACTGGGGCGCCAGCGAAACGATTCCCGGCCTGCATTTCGAGACCTGTTACTACCAGGGCATCGCCTATTGCCTGCGCGAAGGCCTGCGCGTTTTCGAACCCGGCGCGCAGGGCGAGCACAAGATCGCGCGCGGCTTCCTGCCGGTGCTTACCCACAGTCGCCACCATCTGGCTCAGCCCGCCTTCGCCGACGCATTGCGCGACTGGTGCGCGCAGGAGCGGGAATCGGTCTTGCGCTATCGTGACCAGGTCCTGGAGCACAGTCCCTTTCGTGAACCGCCTTCCGATCCTGCTCGATCCTGATCCGCTGGCGCCCTTCCCGCCGGCAGGCCTGGCGCTGCGCGACCCGGACGGCCTGCTGGCGGTTGGCGGCGACCTCAGCCCTCAGCGCCTGTTGAATGCCTACCGCCACGGCATCTTTCCCTGGTACTCGAGCGGCCAGCCAATCCTGTGGTGGAGTCCCGATCCGCGAATGGTTTTTGAGATCGCCAGTTTCCGCCTGCCTTCGCGCTTCGCGCGGTCATTGCGGAAATCAGCTTGGACACTGCGTGCCGACACCTGCTTCAAGGACGTGATCCACGCCTGCGCCCATGCGCCGCGCAACGGCCAAGGCAGCGGCACCTGGATCGTTCCGGAGATGCTTGAGGCGTATCGCGAACTGCATCGGCTCGGTCACGCGCACAGCATCGAAGTCTTCGATGGCGCGCGCCTGGTGGGTGGGATTTATGGCGTCACCGTGGGCAGGATGTTCTGCGGCGAGAGCATGTTCAGCGCCGAGCCTGGGGCATCCAAAGTCGCGCTGGCGGGCCTGGTCGGTTTGCTTAAGGGCTGGGCCTGGCCCCTTATCGATGCGCAATTGGAAAATGCCCATCTGGTCAGCCTGGGCGGACGCCTGCTGCCCCGCAGCGAATTCCTGCACCGTCTGGCGTCGCTCCAGGCCCAGCAAGGCCATCCAGGCGGGTGGACAGCCGAGTTCGGCGAGCAGGCAGCCAGCACGTTCAGCAGGGCCTGACAGGCCCGGATTTTTGCGAAAAAGTCCCGTCTGTGGCATCATTCGCGACTTATGTGGTTGACCACATCCTGAAGCGAAGCATGTCCAAAGACGATTCCATTGAATTCGAAGGCACGATTCTCGAAACGCTGCCCAATACCGTGTTCCGGGTAAAACTCGAAAACGGCCACGTCGTCACCGCCCACATCTCCGGGCGCATGCGCAAGAATTACATCCGCATCCTGACCGGCGACAAGGTCAAGATCGAGATGACCCCCTACGACCTCACCAAAGGTCGCATCACCTACCGCATGAAATAAGCTTCTGCGGCAGTGACCTTTGTGGCAGCGGCCTTTGTGGGAGCGGGCATGGCCCCGAAAAAACCATAAAGAAGAGCAAAAGCCGGCCAGGCCGCGCCCCCACCAAATGGAGCAGTCGAACGATTGC
>JBBRXD010000453.1:0-1536 GCA_038248775.1 Lysobacterales bacterium
AGCGTGAAGCTGGGCCGGATGATGGTCGGGTAGCCGACGCGTGACTGGATATCGAGCGCCTGTTCCAGGGAACGGGCGATTTCCGCCTTTGGGCAGTCCAGGCCGATGTCCTTCATTGCGTGGCGGAAGAGTTCGCGATCCTCGGCCATGCGGATGGCTTCACGCGAGGCGCCGATCATCTCGACACCATATTTTTCCAGCGTTCCGGCATCTGCAAGGTCCAGGGCACAGTTCAGCGCGGTTTGCCCACCCATGGTCGGCAGCAATGCGTCCGGCCGTTCCTTGGCGATGATTCTCTCGACGGTGGCAGGATTGATCGGCTCTATGTAAACCGCATCGGCCATCTCCGGGTCGGTCATGATCGTCGCAGGATTGGAGTTCACCAGGATGACCCGGTAGCCCTCTTCCCGCAGCGCCTTGCAGGCTTGCGCGCCCGAGTAATCGAACTCGCAAGCCTGGCCGATGACGATGGGGCCGGCGCCGATGATCAGGATGCTGCGTATGTCACTTCGTTTGGGCATTTTGGCTACCTGTATTCGACCTGACCCTCATATCGAGGGTTGCATCGAGGCGATGAACTGATCAAACAGACCGGCCACGTCATGCGGCCCAGGACTGGCTTCCGGGTGACCCTGGAAACTGAAGGCGGGCGCATCGGCCAGGGCGATGCCTTGGTTGGATCCGTCGAACAGGGATCGATGGGTTACGCGCACGTTGCCAGGCAGGCTGTCTTCGTCGACAGCGAAGCCGTGGTTTTGCGAAGTGATCATCACCCGTCCGCTGGCAAGGTCGATGACCGGATGGTTGGCGCCGTGGTGGCCGAATTTCATCTTCGAGGTGGTCGCACCTGTCGCCAGGCCGAGTATCTGGTGGCCAAGACAGATGCCGAACAGCGGTATGCCGGCACGAATGAACTCCCGCGTGGCCGTGATCGCATAGTCGCAAGGTGCCGGGTCACCCGGTCCGTTGGACAGGAACACGCCATCGGGCTTCATCGCGAAGACATCGGCGGCGCTGGTTTGCGCCGGCACGACAGTCACCCCGCAACCGCGCTCAGCCAGCATGCGCAGGATGTTGTACTTCACGCCAAAATCGTAGGCGACCACGTGGTATCGAGACGGCGTTGAGACAAACCGCTGGCTGTCGAGGTCAAGCTGGCCTTCGGACCAGGTATACGGCGATTTCGTGCCGACCTCCTTGGCGAGGTCCATGCCCTTGAGGCCCGGAAACTTCCGGGCGCACTCGATCGCCTTGTCGGTGTCAATGTCGCCTGCCATCAGCGCGCCGTTCTGCGCCCCGCGGTCACGCAGCAGGCGGGTCAGCCGGCGCGTATCGATATCGGAAATTGCGACGACGCTGCGGGCCTTGAGCCACTCCGGCAGGCTGACCTGGCTGCGCCAGTTGCTGGGACGCCGCGGCACGTCGCGCACGATCAGGCCCGCGGCAAAAACCTGGTTGGACTCGTCGTCCTGGCTGGTGCAGCCGGTGTTGCCTATGTGCGGCGAGGTCAGGGTAACCAGCTGCCGCGCATAAGAA
>JBBRXD010000454.1:0-1533 GCA_038248775.1 Lysobacterales bacterium
CCACTCCAGCGCCTCGGTGCCGCGCCACTTCACCTGCCAGGCATAGTCGAGTTCGGTATCGTTACCGGCGCCGCTGCCGACCTGGCGTTCAAAAATGAAGTTGAGGTTGACGATGGTGGGCCCGACTTCCTTCATGAACATCGGGCCGATCTTCAATTCATCAGGACCGTCGGCGAAGGTGTGTTCGTATTCGATGAACAAACCGACATCCGCCCAGTGCTTTCCCTGCTCGGTCAGCACGATGATGTTTTCCCACTCGATGGCGGCGATGCGCCCGCCGAATCCCGTCTCGCCTTCGTATTCAACGACCAGTTCGGTCTTCCAGCGGTCGGTTACGCCGTAGCCGATATCAAAGATGTATGCATATTCATCGGGGCCAGTGTTGAAATCGCGATAGCCGCCGCGCAGCTCGAATTCGGTTTCGCCTTTTTCTACGATGGGCGAATAGACCTTGTCGGCAGGACCGGCGATGGCGGCGTTACTGGTGCAAATCGCGAGCGCGAGTGCGGAGAGCCGGAGCACGGCCCGGCGTGGGTCAAGCAAATTCATCAGGATTTCCCAGGCAGTTGAAACTTACTTGGCGATCAGGACGCCCTTGGCGGTGTCCATGTGGAACTCGCCGAAAAACGGATAGCGGCCTGGCTTAAGCGGCCCGACCCAAACCGTGATCTTGCCCTTGCCCATCACGATCTTCTCGCGGTTGAGTTCGTGGCTTTCGAACTCTTCGGGCGTGCTGTCTTCGTTGACGATGATCAGCTTGACCTTGGTGTTGGCAGGCACGGTCAGCTGCGCCGGGACGAAGCGATTGTTGCGAAGGGTGAGCGTGTATTCCTTGGCATCGGCTGCCATCGCAGGCGCGATGATGGACGGGATGGCAAGGGCGAACAGGACCGGCAACAGGAAGCGACGCATTCGAGACTCCGTTGGAAAACTGGAAATTTTGATCAGGCCAGCGCTCGGGGCGCCGGGGATTGGGCTGGCTTGGCCTGTGCCGGGGCACCCGACAAGCGCATCCCGATCACCAGCAGCACCACCGTCGCCGCGTAGAACACCAGCTGCATTCCACTGGGCTGGGCGGTATAGCCCACCAACACGTGCATCATGTTGCCGACGACCGACTGGTCGGTGAGCAACCACGAGCTGTCCCACAGTTGGTCCACCAGGGTAGGCAGGACATCAGCCTGCACCAGCTTGCCGGCCGCGGAACTGGCCAGTCCGGCCGCCAGCAACACCAGCAGGGCGTTGGTGGTCGAAAAGAAATGGCGAACCGGAATCTTCAGCAGGCCGAAATAGAGCGTCAGGCCAACCACCACGCCCAGCGCCAGGCCGATCAGGCCGCCGCCGACCAGCGAGCCCACGGACGCGCCGCCCGCCATCAGGCCATAACCGAACAGCACGACTTCGGAGCCTTCGCGCAGCACGGCCAGGGCAATGACCACCAGCAAGGCCGTCATCGGCCGGCTACCCTGCGCAACGGCCGTACCCACGGCCTTCATGTGCATTGACAGCTCGCGCGAGTGGCGCGCCATCCAG
>JBBRXD010000455.1:0-1531 GCA_038248775.1 Lysobacterales bacterium
CCCGTGCCCGCACTGTCAGCCACGCTCGCCTATTTCGACAGCTATCGCAGCGCCGTGCTGCCGCAGAATCTCACCCAGGCCCAGCGCGATCTCTTCGGCGCCCACACGTATCAGCGCGTCGATCGGCCCGAAGCGGGTTTCGTGCACACGGACTGGCCGGCGCTCATCGCATCGACCGCGACCGGGGTCGAACCGTGACCGCCGGCGATCTTCGCGCCGAGGACACCGCGCGCCGCCGAGTGTTTCTCCGGCGAGAATGGCGGGGCGGAGGTTGCGATGGCCGATAACAACAGCGTTGCGCCGCCGTCCGATGCGCTGGTGGTATTCGGTATAACCGGGGATCTGGCCCGCAAGAAGATTTTTCCGGCGCTCTACGCGATGGCCAAGCGCGGTGTCCTCAACGTCCCGGTGGTCGGGCTCGCCACCTCCAGGCTGAGCCCGGCGCAGCTGCGCAAGCGCGCCAGGGACGCCATCAAGGAATCCGGCAAGATTGATGACAAGCCGGCCCTTGATCATCTGCTCTCCCTGCTCAGCTACGTGAGCGGCGACTACAACGACCCGGACACGTTCACGGCGCTGAAGGCGGCACTGGGCGAGGCCCGGCGACCGGCGCACTACCTCGCCATCCCGCCCGCGTTGTTCGAGACGGTCGTCAAAGGGCTGGGCACCGCGGGCCTGGCCGACCAGGCCCGCGTCATCGTCGAGAAGCCATTCGGTCGCGACCTGGACTCGGCGCGCGAGCTGAACCGTGTGCTGCGCTCGGTGTTTGCGGACGACGCGATCTTCCGCATCGATCACTACCTCGGCAAGGAAGCGATCATGAACATCCTCTACTTCCGCTTCGCCAATTCCTTTCTGGAGCCGATCTGGAACCGCGAGCACGTGGCCAGTGTGCAGATCACGCTGGCCGAGGATTTCGGCGTACAGGGGCGCGGCAAGTTTTACGAAAGCGCCGGCGCGCTGCGCGATGTCGTGCAGAACCACCTGTTCCAGATCGTCGCGTTGCTGGCCATGGAGCCGCCGGGCTACCAGGACTACGACGCCGTGTACGCCGAGAAATACAAGGTGTTCCGGGCCATGCGCCCGCTTGAGCCCGACGACCTGGTGCGTGGCCAGTACACCGGTTACCGCCAGGAGCCAGGCGTGGCGAAGCGCTCCGACGTCGAGACCTTCTGCGCCTTGCGGCTGTTCATCGATTCATGGCGCTGGCAAGGGGTGCCGTGGTACCTGCGGACGGGCAAATGCCTGGCCGCCACGGTGGCCGAAATCCTGGTGGAGCTGAAGCCGCCGCCTCAGCCGCTGTTCGACGATTCGGCGCCGGTGAACGGCCACGCCAACTATCTGCGCTTCCAGCTTTCTCCCCAGTCCGCTATCGCCATGGCCGCACGCGTCAAGCGCGCAGGAAAGGAGTTCACTGGTGACCAGCGCGAGCTGGTCCTGCTGAACGCCCGCGCGGATGAACAATCGCCTTATGACCGCCTGCTGGGAGACGCCATGGCCGGCAACGGCGCCCTGTTCGCCCGCGCGGACA
>JBBRXD010000456.1:0-1525 GCA_038248775.1 Lysobacterales bacterium
ATCCTCGCTGCTATCAAGCCTGCTTTCGGCCTCAAGCCGGGCGGCGATCACCGGCACCCGCGGCGTGCTTTGCCCGAGCCTGGACGGCGTCGCCTGTGCCGATTCGCCTGACTGGAGCTCCGGCTGGCTGGTTTTCCTCGACCCCAACGCCAGCCGCGAACTGGAAGGTGGCGAGCGGATCCTGCACATCCAACCGCCGCTGGCAGGCAAGGTCCACCTGCGAAGCACGGCGGGTCGCACCCGCGTCGTCTTCCAGGGCAATGGCGGCAATGCCGGCAGCAACGTCACCTTCACCCTGTGCGATGGCCGCGGCCCGGCCCGAGCACGGGCGCTGATAATGAGCAATATCGGCAACCTGCGCGACGGCACCGCAACCGCCGCCAACCTGGCTGCAACCTGTCCCCGGTAGTGTTCTGGTTGACGTGCGGGGGGCGATAGCCGAAAATTCGCCTCCCGCCCGAATAGCTCAGCTGGTTAGAGCACTTGACTGTTAATCAGGGGGTCGTTGGTTCGAGTCCAACTTCGGGCGCCATTTCCAAAAACGCAGGCTGGCACGGAATTCATTGGTCGAGGAGGCTGTAATGAGCGAATTGCATCGCATCACCTCCAGCCCCAGCCAGTTCGGCGGCAGGCCCTGCCTAAGGGGCCTGCGCGTGCGCGTTAAAGACGTACTCGACCTTCTGGCATCTGGGGCGACGCGGGACGAGATTGTTCTCGACTATCCCTACCTTGAGACCGGCGACATCACCGCAGCGCTTGAGTACGCCGCTGCCCAAAGCGATCATCCGATACTGCGCGTAGCCTGATGCGCTTCTTGGTTGATGCCCAGTTGCCTCCGGCGCTGGCGCGGTGGCTGGTTGAGCGCGGGCACGAGGCAACTCATGTCTTTGACCTGGAAATGGACCGGGCAAGCGATCTTGAAATATGGCATTTAGCGGCCGCACGCGGCGCGGTGGTGGTGACCAAAGACGAAGATTTCGTCACCCTGCGGCTGACTCTCGGTGCGGGACCGTCGATTCTATGGATCCGGATGGGTAACACTCGCCGAAACGAATTGCTTACAAGATTGGAGCCGCTGTTGACCGCTGTAGTCAACGGCTTCGAACAAGGTGAGACGATTATTGAAATCGTAAGCTAGGCCGGAAGGCGATGCCCGGCGTCAGCCGCAAACTCCGACCTCTGGCACCTCGGCGTCCAGAGTGTCGAGAGCTTCAAGGGCTCAGAACCAGAAGCGCAGGCCCAGCACCAGCCGGGTGTCGGCGACCGGTTCCGACTGATCGCGTCGAATATCAGCCGTTCCACCGAAGGCCCACTCGCGCACGACGCCAACATAGGGCGCGAACTGGCGGGTGATTTCGTAGCGCAGCCGGAAACCGACTTCCATCGTTCCCAGTCCCGCGCCAATGCCACGAGCTTCATCCGTCTTGCCGTGGAGATTGGCTTCCGCCTTCCACTGGCCGATCCATCGGTTGGTAAACAGCGTGTCGTACTCGGCTTCCAGGCGCGCGGCAGTTTGCCCGGACTG
>JBBRXD010000457.1:0-1524 GCA_038248775.1 Lysobacterales bacterium
AGATCCTTGGATTTTTGGGCGGCGGCCTGACCAATGCCGAGATTGCGGACCGGGCTTTCCTCAGTGAAAAGACCGTGCGCAACCACCTTTCCAGCGTTTACAGGAAGATGGGCGTCGCCAATCGAGCCCAGGCGATCGTCAAGATCCGGCCAGTTGAATCCCGGACAGAGTGATCGGGCCGGGACAAATGTCCCGACCCGATACGCTAACTGGCTCGGAATTGAGTCCAATGCCCTATTGTCCCCGCGCGGGCAGGGCGTAGCTTAGGTTGGACTTGGATTACGGGGCCCGGTGATGAAACGGTTTTCCATCCTGTTGTTTGGCGTCATTGTTTACGCCGTGTTCTTCGGAACTTTCCTGTACTTGATTGCTTTCGTCGGCAACCTGCAGGCCACGGCGCTGGCGCAATGGCTACCAGCCTTACCCACGCTAGTGCCGCATTCCATCGATGTCGGGCGCGAGGCCGGACCTCTGGGCGCGGCGGTCGCTATCGACCTGGCCCTGATCGTCCTGTTCGGCCTGCAGCACAGCGTGATGGCGCGCCTGGGTTTCAAGGCGTGGCTGAAACTCAAACTACCTGTATCGGCCGAGCGCAGCGTATACGTGCTGCTAGCCAGCTTGGTGCTGATGCTGATGTTCTGGCAGTGGCGACCAATTCCGGCCGTACTCTGGTCGGCGGCTTCCATGGCCGGCGTAGCGGTTGGCTGGACTATATTCGCGCTCGGCTTCTCGATCGTGCTGCTTTCCACATTCCTGATCGACCACTTCGACCTGTTCGGCCTGAAGCAGGTTTGGCGCCAGTTCGCGGGTCGCTCGGCCGAGCCTTCGCGCTTCGTTACGCCATTGTTCTATCGGCTGGTGCGCCATCCGCTTTACGCGGGTTTCATCCTGGCCTTCTGGGGCACGCCGACCATGACTGGCGGCAAGTTGCTGTTCGCCGCCGCGATGACAGCCTACATCCTGATCGCAATCCAACTCGAGGAGAAGGACCTGGTGCACCAGTTGGGTGAGCGCTATGAACAATACCGGCAGGAAGTGCCGATGCTGGTGCCGGGATCGAAGTAGAATCGGCAGCACTGCGCATCGCGCCTGATTGCCTTTGGTGACGACGCGACGCAGTCCATGCAGGCACTCGCTCGCGTTCTGGGCGAGCCGCCGCCGGTAGTCGATCAGGCCGCGCGCATGCGCAGGGTCAGGCCCTTCAGGAAATTTCTCAGTATCTGGTCGCCGCAGGCGCGGAAGTGCTTGTGGTCGGGCTGGCGGAACAGGGCGGACAGTTCCGGCTTCGACAATGGGAAGCCCGCGTCCTCGAAGGCGCGATGCATGTCCACGTCCTTCATCTCGAAGGCGACACGCAGTTTCTTGAGCACCACGTTGTTGGTAATGCGCTTTTCCACCGGCCGCTGCGGCTGGTCCGGGTCCTTGCCACGGAAGTGGAAGACCAAGCCATCCAGGAAATGCGCGAACACGCGGTCGCTGCACTCGGCATAGCCTTCATCCATGTCCTTCTTGAGGAAGGCATGC
>JBBRXD010000458.1:0-1515 GCA_038248775.1 Lysobacterales bacterium
GACGCTGCCCTCGGGCAGGGTCTTGGCGAGATCAAGCGCTGCGGCAAACGTGCCGCCGCCGGATACGCCGGAGAAAATGCCTTCCTTGGTCGCCAGTTCGCGCGCGATGTCGCGCGAGTACACATCATCCACCGGCACGATCCGGTCGTAGATGTCGCGGTTGAGGATGGGCGCGATGAAATCAGGCGTCCAACCCTGGATTTTGTGCGGCTTCCACTCACCGCCCGACAACAAGGCTGCGCCTGCGGGTTCGGTAACTGCAATCTGCAAGCCAGGGCGAGCCAGCTTCAGCATTTCCCCGGCGCCGGTCATGGTGCCACCCGTGCCATAGCCGGTGACATACCAGTCCAGCCGTTTGCCGGCGAAGTCGATCAGGATCTCCGGGCCGGTGGTGGAACGGTGGTAAGCCGGATTGGCCTCGTTTTCGAACTGCCGGGTGAGGAAGGCGCCATGCTTAGCGGCGAATTCGGCGGCGCGGCGGACCATGCCGCTGCCGCGCTCGGCGGCCGGCGTCAGGATGACCTTCGCGCCAAGCGCGCGCATCAATTTGCGGCGCTCAATCGAGAACGAGTCCGACATGAAGGCGACGAAGGGATAGCCCTTGGCGGCGCAGACCATGGCCAGCGCGATGCCGGTATTGCCCGACGTGGCTTCGACCACCAGTTGGCCAGGCTTGAGCGCGCCGGTCGCTTCTGCGTCGAGGATGATGCCCAGCGCCAGCCTGTCCTTCACCGACGACATCGGATTGAAGGCTTCCAGTTTGGCGTACATGGTGATGCCGGGAGGGGCCAGGCGATTGATGCGGACGACCGGCGTGCGGCCAATGGTATCGAGGATGCTGTCATGAATCATGGCGGAGTTCCCATCGATTGAGTACGGTGCAAAATAACTCGGCGGTGCGTTCGCAATCGTACACCGCCGAATGCGCTTGTGCATCGTCCCAGGCCAGGCCGGCGGCCTGCATCGCGCGGCTGAGAACGGTCTGGCCGTAGGCAAGCCCGGCCAGCGTTACCGTGTCGAAAGTACTGAACGGATGGAACGGATTGCGTTTATGCGCCAAGCGGGCCACGGCGGCGTTGATGAAGCCCAGGTCAAAACTCGCGTTGTGCCCGACCAGGATTGCGCGTTGGCAACCGGCATCACGAGCGGCCATACGCACATGCCGAAAAATGATATCGAGCGCCTCGCGTTCTGGCTTTGCATTGCGGAAAGGATGGGTCACGTCGATGCCGGTCACTTCCATCGATTTCGGATCGAGGATGGATCCTTCGTACGGGTCCACGTGCGAGCTGACGGTCTCGCCCGGCGCGAACCGGCCGTCGGCGTCGAACACGATCGGCACGGCCGCGATCTCGAGCAGCGCGTGCCGCGTGCAATCGAATCCGCCGGTTTCCACGTCCACCACCACGGGCAGGAAGCCGCGAAAGCGCTCGGCCATGCGCGGCCTGGATGCAGTGTCATTCATCCGCTGGAGGATACCAGCTTGGCCATCAGGACCTTGCGGGCCAGGCGCTC
>JBBRXD010000459.1:0-1500 GCA_038248775.1 Lysobacterales bacterium
CCCCGGCCTGCCCGTGTGGGGGGGGGGCGGCCTGGGGCGCGTTGGGTGCTGCGTAATCGGCTCGCGGGCCCACGCCCGCTCCCACAGAGGCCGCTCCCACAGAGGCCGCTCCCACAGAGGCTGCTACCACAATGGGTCAGCTGCGCAGGCCGACGCCTTTGGTCAGCAGGTGCAAGGCAAGCCAGGTCAACGCGGCGACGAAGCCGAGCATGACCGCGTAGGCGGTCCAGATCGGCATGTCGATGGCCGTCTCCCCGAGCAAGCCGTAGCGGAACGCATTGACCATGTAGAAGATCGGGTTGGCGTGGGTCGCGGTTTCGGCCCACGACGGCAGCACGCGCACCGAATAGAACACGCCGCCCAGATACGTCAGCGGCGTCAGGATGAAGGTCGGGATTATCGCGATGTCGTCAAATTTTTTCGCGTATACCGCATTGACGAAACCGGCCAGCGAGAAAATCGTCGCACCCAGCAACACGGTGGTCAGGGTGACGAAGGGATGCGGGATGCGCACGTGGGTGAAGAACATGGCGATCACCAGCACAATCGCGCCGACCATCAGGCCGCGCAATACGCCGCCCGCGACATAGCCGCCTAAAATTACCCAGTTCGGCATCGGGCTGACCAGCAATTCTTCCACGTGGCGACCGAACTTGGCGCCGAAGAAACTCGAGCTGATATTGCCGTAGGCGTTCTGGATGACCGACATCATCACCAGGCCGGGCACGATGAAGTCCATGTAGCTGAAGCCGCCCATGTCACCGATGCGCGAGCCGATCAGGCTGCCGAAGATCAGGAAGTACAAGGTCATCGTGATGGCGGGCGGCACCAGCGTCTGGCCCCAGATGCGCAGGATGCGGGCGATCTCGCGACGCGCGATGGTCTTGAAGGCGACAAGATTGGGATGCATCACTTTCACGACGGGCACGGCGTCGGCATCGGCGACGCGCGATTCGGGCAGGTTCATGCGGCGGCTCCGGCGGCGGGCGCCTTGTTGTTGTCGCCGGTCAGGCGCACGAACAATTCTTCCAGGCGGTTGGATTGGGTGCGCATGGAACGCACCCGGATGCCGGCATTGCCCAGAGCCGCGAAGACCTGGTTGAGATCCATGCTGCGCGGCATTTCCAGGGTCAGGGTGTGGTCGTTGGGTGCTTGGAAGGAGACGCCTTCCACATGCGGCAGGCTGGGCGGCAGGGTGCCGTCGATGTCGAACACGAAGCCTTCCACGTCCAGCTTGGACAACAACAACTTCATCGGGCCTTGCTCGATGATCTGGCCGTTGTCGATGATGGCCAGGTTGCGGCACAGGCTTTCAGCTTCTTCCAGATAGTGTGTGGTCAGGATAACGGTGGTGCCGGCGGCGTTGACTTCGCGCAGCGTCTTCCACATGCCGCGACGGATCTCGATGTCCACGCCGGCGGTGGGTTCATCCAGTATCAGCAGCCGCGGGCGGGTCATCATGGCGCGGGCAATCATCAACCGGCGCTTCATGCCGCCCGA
>JBBRXD010000460.1:0-1500 GCA_038248775.1 Lysobacterales bacterium
GCGCTGTCCCCACCCTCGCGCTGGTTGGAAATCGCGGCCAAGGCCGCTCCCACATGGCGGCGCCGGGTATCATTTTCACAAAGCCGATATCGGACGGCGACTGAAAATGATGCGCGGCAACCGCCCCACCCAGAACCATGGAACCCGGGCCAGCCCGGATCGCGGCCAAGGCCGCTCCCACAAAAGCCGCTCCCACAAGGGGGTCCGGGCGCGTATAATGCGCAGTTCCGCGTAACCCATTGATTTTGCGAGCCGGCTGACCTGCGCCGGCACCGCCCTGGAGACTGTATGGCCCGCATTACCGTTGAAGACTGCCTGAATGTCGTCGAGAACCGCTTTGATCTGGTGCTGATGGCTTCCAAGCGCGCCCGCCAGCTGGCGACCGGTGTCGAGCCAACCCTGGACAACAGCGAACACCAGGACAAGCCCACCGTGATGGCCCTGCGGGAAATTGCCGCGCGCAAGATCGACCAGCACCTGATTGACGAAGTCGAGAAGATCGAGCGCGAGCGCGCTGAACGCGAAGCCCTTGAATGGGCTGCCGCCGAAGTGGTTGACGACGACCTGAGCAAGGGCGGCGACGACTGATCTGTCGCGATGTCGTGATCGAAATACAAACGGCCCCTGGGGGCCGTTTTTCGTTCCGGGCCAATTGATTGAAGCCCATGACGGGGGCGGGTAGTCTGGACCCATGTCGTCCCTGACCCAACCCACTGCCGCGAAGCAACCCAACCCCGACCCCTGCCCGGATGCGGTGCGCGCGCTCGAGGTAAAGCTGGCCGACTACCTGTCCCCAGACCAGGTCCTGAAAGTACGACGGGCCTACCAGGTTGGCGCGGCAGCACATGCTGGCCAGACCCGTCGCTCAGGCGAGGCTTACATCACCCATCCGGTGGCCGTCGCCGGCATCCTTGCGGAACTGCGCATGGATACCGAAACCCTGTGCGCGGCCATCCTGCACGACTCGCTGGAAGACACCGAGCTGCCACGCAGCGCCATCTCGGAGGAGTTCGGTGAGGCCGTGGCTGAGCTGGTGGATGGCGTTACCAAGCTCGACAAGATCCAGTTTCGTGATCGCCAGGAAGCGGATGCGGAAAGTTTCCGCAAGATGATGCTGGCGATGTCGCGCGACCTGCGCGTCATCCTGATCAAGCTGGCCGACCGGCTGCACAACATGCGTACGCTCGATGCGATGAGTCCGGACTCGCGCCGGCGTATCGCGCGCGAGACGCTCGATATCTACGCACCCATCGCGCACCGGCTCGGCATGAACCGGATCAAGGCCGAGTTGCAGGACATGGGTTTTCGCGCCCTGCATCCGTTGCGGCACAAGACGATTGCCAAGCGTATTGCCGCGCAGCCGGTGATGCGGCGCGAGGCAATGGCGACCGTCGAGGCCAAGATCTGCCAGCGCCTTGCGAAGGAGGGCCTGCCGTTCCGCCTGGTAAGCCGGGTCAAGGCGCCGTGGAGCATCTACCAGAAGATGCGCCAGGAGAACAA